>CAYOLB010000311.1:0-2037 GCA_964404675.1 uncultured Atribacterota bacterium
CTTTCTGGTTATTTTTTAAAATAATACCAATCTCCGGGAATAATTATAAGAGGAATAGAAAAATATATGGATAATATTTAAATTAGTGCTTTTTCAAAAAGTGATTTTTTTATAAAATCTGTTATTATATTGTTTGCCAGCTACGGGGAGAGGTGCTTGAGTGGTTGAAAAGGGCCGCCTGCTAAGCGGTTAGGCGGGTATAAACCCGCCTCGAGGGTTCGAATCCCTCCCTCTCCGCCAGCCACTGAAGATACTAACCAATAAAGACAGGAGATTTTAAACATGAATTTTGGATTGCTCCATCCTGCAGATCAGATAGTAATGACAATGGAGAGAATATATGGTTATGGAATGACTACGACATCGGGAGGTAACCTATCAATTCTAGATACTGAAGATAATATGTGGATAACACCTGCTGGAGTCGATAAGGGTTCTCTGACAAATAAGGATATAGTATGCATAAAAAAAGATGGGACAATAATAGGCAACCATAAACCTTCAAGCGAATTTCCATTTCATAATCTCATATATAAGAAGAGACCTGACATTAGAGCCTTGCTGCATGCGCATCCGCCAGCATTAATTGCTTTTAGTATTATAAGAAAAATACCTGACACAAATCTAATTCCCAACGCACAGTTAATCTGTGGCGATGTGGGTATTGCCAGGTATGGATTGCCAGGGAGCAGTGACCTTGGTGAAAAGATTGCAGCCGTTTTTGAAAAAGGCATAAATACCGTAATTCTTGAAAACCATGGCATAGTGGTAGGAGCTTCAGATCTTTTTAAAGCTTTTATGTCTTTTGAAACTATTGACTTTTGCGCCAGACTGGAAATTAACGCAAACAGGATAGGAAAACCTGTACCGCTTTTACAAAAAGATATAGAGAAGACATTAAAGAACAAGCAGCACTCCGGTATGGAAGAGTATGTCCCGGAAGAATTTAGTTGTCTGGAAAGAGCTGCCAGAAAAGAAATGTGCCGTTTAATACAAAGAGCTTACAATCAAAGATTATTTACAAGCACCCAGGGCACTTTCTCGCAAAGACTCAATGATGAGTCTTTCATTATAACGCCATACGGAGTCGATAGAAAATATATGGAAATAAATGATATTGTTAAAATTGAAAGAGGATTAAAAGAAAAAGGTAAGACGCCAAGCCGTTCTGTATTGCTTCACAGGTACATATATGAAAAACATCCTCATATAAACTCGATTATAATTTCTCACCCGCCTAATATAATGGCCTTTGCAGTGACTGGCGAAAATTTTAATCCAAAAGTAATACCCGAAAGCTATGTACTATTGAGAGAAATTCCCAAGCTTCCTTTTGGTTCGGTATTTATGCACCAGAAGATGTCAGCAGGCATTTTTAAAAAGAATGTTCCTGCGGCAATAGTAAAAAATGATTGTATAATAGTAACAGGAAGTAGCCTTCTTAATGCTTTTGATATTCTTGAAGTCGCCGAATTCACTGCCAAAGCTATCATAGCCTCAAGGAGTATTGGAAAGATTATTAACATAAGCGATGCCAAAATAGCTGAACTGGAGCAAGCTCTTAACTTATAAAGCTGATAATTATAGTTTTAATCAAACTTAATAGCTTGCGTTAAAGTTTATTTGTCTTTAATTACTTTTTATCTTTTAATATAACCGCTCCAGATTGTAAAGTTATTGCTTTTACAGGAAGCTTTTGTGTGGGGGAATATAGATTCATTGGAGTACATTAGTATTAACTGTTATTTAAGAAACAAAACAAAAGCTGCCTCGCTCTTGATAAGGAGTGCACTGTTTATTCATGACTTTTTGTTAAAGAACAGGGTGGTGGCTGAAAATATTAGAAGTATAAAAAAGAAGTAAAGTGGGAACCATATAAAATTAAGTATCCGGATATCCCTGAAGATATATTGGATTATAAAAATGATCAGTAGAAATACAATTGATAATAAAAAAGAAACCAGGCTTGATTTTGAAAGATCCTGAAATTGTTTTTCATCATACCACTCGCTTATTCTTTCTTTAAGTTTTAGGATA
>CAYOLB010000312.1:0-9563 GCA_964404675.1 uncultured Atribacterota bacterium
AAATTTGCTAAAATCATGAAGTAACAATGGGAGATCGTCTAATGGTAGGACCGCAGGCTCTGAACCTGTGTATCTAGGTTCGAATCCTAGTCTCCCAGCTAGAAAATCTATTCTACAGTCTACTTCTTGGCCCAAACATTAATTCGTAAGTTCCAAAAACATCTTTGTAAATTAATATTGGGAAACTATTTACAAATCTTTCATAAGAAAGAGAAGGGGCAAATTTAACAACATTATTGTATAAGTAGCGAGTTATTGCATCAGCATTCGTGGGTCTATATATCTGATGCGTATCAGAAGTTGCAACTAGTTCCATTTCGCTTAAATTAAATGTTGAGTTCTGAAAAAGTTTATATAGAGATTCTTCGTTAGACAGATCAACATCTGTAAGACCCCAAAAGATCATATCTCTGATAGATTTAACCTCTGAAACTTCCCTTCCCTTATAAACTACATCACTAAGAAAATCTGGTTGCTTTATCCAAGTAATATTTTCTGAAAACATTTCCGAAGAAGAAACACTCCAATACAGATGAATCATTGTATGGTCAAGATCCTCAACATAGTAAGGATTTCCGACAATCTGACTCAATTTAACAGGATTTAAAGCTACAGTTTTTATATATATTTTTTGCCCACGAGAAAATGTAGTAAGGAATTTATATCCTGTTTTTACTGCTGTATTAAACTTTGATTCTTGTTGAAAATCATTCCAAAAAATAAATTGTTTAGTTTTGCCCTGGTATTGTACTGGAAAAAGAATATTTTTTGATGAATCCTCATAATAAACTGGATAGCTATAAAATAAGTCTGGAATCTTACCCCTTTCATAGACAGCAAGCCCATCTGGTAAACCATCTGGAAAAGAATAATCCAAAGAAAAAAATACTCCTGAATATGAGTTGGATAAGAAAATAATTAAATTATTATCGTGGACAGAAACTCTTGCTATGCCCTCATAATTTTGGGTATTGAAACCTGAGGGCGTATGGCCTGAAACTCTATGTGATACCACAACATCAATAAGATCATCACCTTCATATTTTCCTGTTTGCCAAGTGCCAACTTTATAATATTTAATGCCATTTAAAACTGCTCCATTAGCCTTGGAAATCATTAGATCAACTACTAAATTCATTAAAGACAATTTTCCTGAAGAAGAAATTTCTTCAACATTTGGATTCCACTTTATAGACCCGTCAATTATTTTCCTTTTTGAGATATGTATATTTTCTTCGGCTGCAGGATCATCTTCAACCGTCTGGTCTTCTATTTGATTTTCAGTCAACTCTTGGACTTTTTTAGATAAATCATTCTGTTTTTTAAAAGGTAAATCAAAATAAATCCTGGAGTTAATTCTATCCTTGGTTAATTTAGAATCTTCATCAGCATCATGTTTAACTAGGTAGACTACTGCAGCATCTTCTCTTTGTATATCATGAATCTGTCCCATTCTTCTCCCATCAAGACTAATAAAGGTTACAATGTCACCAATTTTGGGATCTCGGAATAAATAAGTAACTTTTTCTCCTAAAACAATCTGTCCTTCTTGGTATTTGCCACTACCTACTGAAGCTCCAACAATTCTTGCTGGTTGAAAAAGATAAAAAAATCCAAAAATAGAAAAGATTATTAAGGAAGATAAAGTTATCGCTGTTCTCTTGAAAATTCTCTTCCTTTTTATTAAAAGGAATTTTGTTAAAAAAATAAATGAAATCAAAAGGATAAGGATTAAAATGCCAATAAGGACAGCTATATCCAGCTGAAAAGAAATTATCAGTCCAAAAATTAAAAAACCAGCGGTAAAAATTAAAGTAATATCGATTATTGAAAGAAGAGAAAAAACAATACTCCTTAAAATTATTCCCTTTCTTACAGATTGAGGATCCACAATTTTATCTTAGCAATTTTAAAAAAAGAAAACAAATTCTAATAGTCTATTCAAGAAAATAAATCGTTTTTTCATAAACCTCTCTTGGATACTCCCAAATAAAAGTTCGGAAATCGTCCTGGACTCCCAGCCAAGACGGACAGGCATGTAACCACACGCCTGCCATTCACATTCTCAATTCCCGAATACTAAATCTAACATTCGTAAAAGTTTTGATATATACCCAGTTAATACAGTCTGGAAACAGATTATCCGATAATTAATAGATTAGATATGAATAAATATAATTCATATCTAATTTTGATTGGGGAGATATGTACTTAACCAATGAGTTTATGATATTATTTATTTATGGATAGTGTCCCAAACTCATCCTTAATAAGTAGTACCGGTGCTCCAAATAATATAAAACCAAATTTAGGTAGAATACTTGCCTCCTTAAAAAACTTTGTTTTTGCTAGAAAGAAAATTTTTATCCCCGTCTCGATTGTTTTAATTTTAATACTTGCCCTTTTCAGTCTTCGAACAATTACTAAAAAAGGTGCAATCCTTCCATCTGAAAAATGGGACAAACTTATTTTAGATCAAAAATATACACCCTTATATATTCTTTCTCCAAGTCAGAGCAGTAAATATGGCATAGCTTCTCATGAAACTTTTACGCTAAAGACTAAAGATTCTCAAGACGTAAGTATTATTCAAAATAACTTGGTTTCCTCGAAACCTGTCAAGATTACAAAAAACAGTAATACAGAATTTAAAATAGTTCCCACAGGCGATCTCAATATTGGTGAAACAATATCTTTTTCAATAAAGAACGATAAAGATTATAGTTGGATTTTTCAGACTGCCCCAAAATTTAATGTCGTTCAGAGTCTTCCAACTAATGAAGCTAGGAATGTCCCCATAAACGCTGGTATTGAAATTAAGTTTAATAATGATAATTACAACTTAATAAATTCTGATGTTGAAATTCAACCAAAAATTGATTTCAGAATTGAAAAACACGATGAGAAAGCATCGATTGTGCCCATTAATCCTTTACAGCCAATGACCGTTTACACTGTGACAGTTAAAAAGGGTTTCAGTTTGTTTTCAAGCAACAACGCCTTGTCTGAAGATTACAGTTTTAGTTTTCAAACCTCTGACGAAAAAACAAATAAAGGAAGAATTAGCCTAGAAAAAGATTTTCAAGAAATCTTTCCAGATGAACACTTAATTACAAAAGTGTATGCAAATAAATTTGATTCCAATCAGGTAATTAATGCGCAGGTTTATAAATTTCCTTCGGCAGATAAATTCCTTTCATCTCGGGCAAATCTAGACAAAATAAATTCTTCTTGGATGCGATATTATGGTGAGCAAGACATGATAGACACAAAGTCTCTCGCAAGAGTTGCCGCAGCCGATGTAAAGTTGCAAGAAAAAGACGGTCTTCAATATCTGGAACTTCCGCAGAATCTAGATGAGGGAATGTATCTTGTACAATTTTGGTTCGATGGTTATAAAAAGGTTGAACAATTGTGGGTACAATCTTCACCTATCGTTGGTTATGTCTCTGTTGGTAAACTACAAACAGTTGTTTGGGTCAATTCGTCTAAAAATGAACCATTAGATTCTTCAACAATAAGTATTATTGGCAACGGAAATACTTATTTAACAAATAATGAAGGTTGGGCGACTTTTCCAACACCAGCTTCTCTTTTCGAGAGTAACATAAAGAATTATTTATCAGTTACAACATCAGGGGGAAGAAATTTAATACTGCCTATTGGCAGTCTTGCAAATCATGCAAAACCAGATGATATAGTTGCTGATGATTATTGGTCATACATTTATCACGAGAGACTTCTCTACAAACCCAATGACACTATTTATTTCTGGGGGGTGGCAAAGAATAGAGATTCGGGCACACCACCATCAAACATAGATATTTATATTGGAGATACTTTAAACCAATCGGTTATTCCTCAATTCGATGGTAGTTTTATCGGCAAAGTCCAGTTAATTGACGCTCCAGTTGGTTATGAAAGCATATCTGCAAAAGTAGGTGAGGTTACATTAAGCCAATCGTATTTCCAAATTTCAGATTATGTAAAACCCGAACTAAAGATAGAAGTCGAAGGAAATAAAAAAGCAATTTTTGCAGGTGAGTCTGTAGACTATAAAGCTAAAGTTAGCTTCTTTGATGGGACACCTACCAGCAATTTAAATCTTTATTTATCTGCCCATTATGGCAGTCTAGATAAAACTCAAGCCTCCGCGAATAGTAATGGTGATATAACTTTCAAGTATCAATCAAAATTCGATACCCCCAATTCATATCCCAGGTACGAAGGCGTTAATGTTTCTGCAATCAAGTCAGGAGATGAACCGTCTGACGGTTCGGTCAGTGTTTATGTATATGGAAGTAGATTTCAAATTGATACAGTATCTACTCAAAAAGGAAATCAGGCTAAGCTAGAAGCCACAGTGAGTAATTTAGATCTAAGTCGGATAAATGATAAAGGTTTAAGTAATCCAGTTTCTGGACCAGCGGGAAACCAGAAAGTCAGTTTAATCACAACAAAGATATGGCATGAGAAAAAACAAACAGGTACCTATTATGATTTTGTAGAGAAAGTTACACGACCAAGTTATACCTACACCAGACACGACAATGTTATTGAACAAAAAGATTTGTACACCAATGCAAATGGAAATGTTACATACAATTTTAGTCTGGAACCAAATAATTCTTATCAGGTTAAGCTTTCTGTTGTAGATGGCCAAGGAAACTTAACAGAAGACTCAAATTATTTTTATTATTCCGATTATCAGAATAATTCTGGTCAATCACCAAAGGCATATTTAAATCTTGATCGTGATACTAATCTCTTCGGGTTGGGTGACGAGGTTGATATAAAAATTCAAAAGAATGGTTCCGACTATCAAAAAACAGACGCTAGCAAATTCCTTTTTATAATTGCAAATCGCGGAAGGCAAGATGTCTATATATTAAGTAGTCCTGAGCTGAAATTTAATTTTGAACAGAAGGATATACCCGAAGTTTATGTAGGATCAATAATTTTCAATGGAAAATATTATGAAGAAGTAAATGTGAACTGTAAGAATGGCTGGAGTTGTGAAGGTTACGGTTATTATTATTATAACGAAAACTATTATTTTAACCCTCTTTTAATACAATACCAGAAGGACAATAGTAAATTGGGTGTAACTATTGCTACAGACAAAACTAAATATCAGCCTGGAGATAAAGCCAATGTTACAATTAAAGTGACGAAGAATGAAAATCCGATTAGCGGAGCTTCAGTTCAACTGACTGTTGTTGACGAAGCGTTAGCGGCGATAGGAGGAGTTAAAGAACCTAGTATTCTTACAAGTTTATATAAGCAAGTTTCAAATTTAATTTATTATAACTATTATTCGCATAAACCCGTCTTGCCAAACAGCCCACAAGCAGAACAAGGCGGCGGGGGTGGAAGAAGGGATTTGTTTAAAGACACAGCATTTTTTGATACCAGCACAACAGATTCAAATGGCATCGCAACATTTACAATAAGTCTTCCCGATAACATAACAAATTGGTTAACTTATGCTCAAGTAATATCTGAAAATATTGATGCTGGGCAGGCAAAATCTTCGATAGTTGCAACCAAAGATTTTTTCATGACTAGTCAGTTCCCCAATACAATTACAACAAAGGACAGCCCTCTTGTTGCAATTAGCGCTTTTGGAAACGCTTTAAATGAATCTTCTCAAATACCAACTGAAGTGTCTTTTGACAAAGATACCCAAGAACTTGCAAAGAATAGCTTAATCACAACCGCTTTTAAAGAAAACTATATTGAGTTTCCAAAATTAACTATTGGTAAGTATAGAGTAACTGTAAAAGGGAGTCATCAAAACTACGAAGACGGCATAACACTTCCACTTAATGTTATTAGTTCTCGACTCGATTTTAACATGACAACAAATAAGGTATTACAAAAAGGTGATATATTAAAGAGTTTTGACAATATAAATCCTGAAACTAGTAAACCAATTAAACTTCTTGTAGCAGATGAGGGTAAAGGTAAATACTATTACGATTTACTAAGTTATTGTTATCAAAATAGCAACAGATTGGAAAAGAGAGTTGCGAGTATAAAAGCGGATGAAATTATAACTTCAAGGTTCAAAAATACTACTTGTTCGGGCTACAATGCCGATCTTTCAAATTTTCAGAATAGCGATGGTGGCTTAAAACAGATTGAATGGGGAGGAAGCGACCTTGAAACAACAATCTGGGCTATATATGTTAACCCTACAGCCTTCAATAAAGAAAAACTTATCACTTATTTAGAGAATTATAATGCTTATTCTACTCAACAAGATAAGATACTTCAAAATTGGGGGTTAACTATGTTGGGTATTCCCAAAATAAACGAATTAAATCAACTTTCTCAACTCGCTAACACATATAAAGAAAAAATTCTATCAGCTCTAGCTTTGTATTCGGCAGGAAATACGGAAAAATCAAAAGAGATTTACATGAACATATTAAGTGAATATGCATACACAAACAAACCATATTTAAGAATCCAGGCCGATCCGAAAAAGTCTGATTATAATACGTACGCACTCGATACTAGTTACGCATTGCTTTTGGGAACCATCAACAGTATTAGTGATTATAGTAACGGATTCAATCTTTATTTACGTGATTATAGTGGAAATGTTTCTGCTGTAGTTTTGGATATATCCAATATTAGCTATATCGATAAAATCTTATCGGACTTACCAGACAAAGATACTACCATCGCGTTTAAATCAGATTCCCAAAACTTGACCAAGAATATTACCAAAAATGGATTTTTGAGTATAGACTTGAAACCAAGTGAGGTAAATAATTTTAGTCTAAGTGTAACTGATGGTAAAGCTGACGCGGTTCTGAGTTATTATATTACTCCCGATAATTTTTCTAAACTTCAGTCGGACAATAGGGTTTCTCTTACAAAGACTGTCAAAAAAGTCAAGGGTAGTGTTGGTGATAATATCAAAATTGGAGATATCTTAGAGGTTAATTTAAGATACGACTTTGATAATAAAGCACCGCTTGGTTGCTACACACTTACAGATGAAATTCCATCAGGAATGACGTATCTGGACAATCTGAATAACTACGATTTAAGTATTAGTCAAAAAGGAAGATTATATCCAGAAAAGGCAAATATTGTTAAGGGTTATGCTAGTAATTCTATTTGTTGGAAACAATATACTGATAACACTTCGGTATACTTTGTAAGAGTTACTGCTGCAGGAAAGTTTGTTCAAGAACCAGCCATTATTCAATCATCCACTGATCCTTCAATATTCCAAAAAACCTCGGAAGAATACGTTACAGTTAGCAGATGAAGAAACTGCTTTTGTTTCTATTTTTAGTAGTCTTAGCTTCTTTTGCTGTATTTTGGAGACTGGAAAATAAGCATCAACCAAAAAATGCTGCATTAAAAATACAGGGTGTGATTCTTCCGCATCATACTTTAGCCAAAGATATTTTAAACAATAGCTTTATAAAATTGAAAGAAAAGATTAATCCAGACACAATTGTCATTTATGGCACAAATCATTATTTTCCAGTTAGTGAAACCTATACAACAACCAGCAAAATTAAGGATGAGTACTCTTTGGATAATATTTTAGCGAATGACGCAAGAGTTAGTGGCGATCATAGTATTCAAACAATATTGCTCTATATATATCAATACTTTCCTAATTCCAAAGTCATACCAATTTTGGTTTCGACAAAATACAAAGATATTGATGATTTAAACAATAATGTTAAAAAATTCATAAACGCTTTTGGTAGTCAAAAAACACTGTATATTGCTTCGGTCGATTTTGCTCATAACGTGTCACTTGAGGAAGGCTTAAATAAAAATAAGGAATCTATTAATAATATTTCCAATTTTAATTATGGAGAGATATTAAATTATCAAGATGATCATTTAGACTCTCCAATTGCGATAACAACGTTTTTACTAACAATGAAAGATCTAAATGCGACATCTTGGCAGCTTTGGTATTCAAGTCATGGTGCGTTAATTACAAATTTATTAAACTCAGAAGGTACAAGCTACGTAGTTGGAGCATTTGCCAATTAGCCTGTTCCAATTGAATAATGCTTTTCTTATAAATTGATTACTTCCCCATTTTTATGGTGTCTTATTTATCCCATCTAGCCTTAAACGTGACACTACCCTGAGTGGCGATTATGTGTTCGAAGGGTTCTAAACCATGACGCGCAGTCCATTTCATTCGCTTTTGATCTGTATCTTGAAGCTCAAAATTAAGGAGTTATAGATCTCATCTAAATTCTAATCTTTTCAATTAATTTTTAATAAAAACTCATCTGATATCTCTGAAGGAAATCCTGAAAATGTAACAATTTACATCGGAGCATATTTTACTGCCAGATAACTTCTGAAGGAGAAGACCATTCCGGTTGGGCAAAACTCTTCATGTAAATAGGTAATTTTTCAATCTTTAAGAGTTTATCCCTATCATAAATCAAACGAATTGCTAAACCATTTTTAGTCTCTTCACTCCATGGCTGATCAAAAATAAAGTTGCCCAAAGAATAAAAAATTGGTTTCCCATCAATAAAATTAATATCCTGTACCCAATGGGGATGACTTCCGACAATCACATCTGCTCCAGCTTTGATAAATCTATCAGCAATTATTTTTTGCAAATTTGTAGGATCGGAGGAATATTCTATTCCCCAATGAACCATTACAATTAAAACATCTGTTTTCTTTTTCGACTCACGAACTAGTTGGAAATCTAAATCTTTTGGTTCTTTCGTTACAAAATCAAAACCCAAAAATCCAAATCTTGTCCCACTTACCTTTTTAACTACAAGATTATCCGCACCAACATAATCAATTCCGGCATCATTTAAGAATTTTTCTGTTTGTTTTAATCCGTCCTCTCCATAATTCTTGGCGTGATTGTTTCCGAGATTTACGATATCTATGTTTGCATATTTTAATCCACCAACCATTTTTGTATCTGCACAAAATTTAAAACCAGAGTTTGATTGTGGACAATCGGCTATGACTGGATTTTCAAGGTTTCCAAAAACAATATCAGATTCCTTGAGAACATCCGCAATCTTTTCAAAAGGGTAATTAGGATCATTTTTGGACAAACTTACGTCCATAACCCCACGCCCGAGCATAATATCCCCAGTCAAAATAATAGTAGTCTCAGTATTTGACAATTTATCAACTTTTACTAAAGGACCAAACACCAAATTGACATAATTTTGTAAATCTTTAAGACTCTTTAGCTCAAAAAAATCAAAACAAAATATAAGCACAATCACCAAAACCAAAAACATCATTACTTTTTTGAACATTAGTTAAAGTATAACAATATTTTACATAACACTAGCGAAAAGAGATTTATTTCTGTTGTGGTAATTTAATAAATCTTTTTTATGGTATTACATTTGCTTCATTTATCTTCAGACATAATATAGTCTGAGTAATTAGTTATGAACTCGAAAGGTTCCAGACTGGCCTGCCCAGCCAGTATATGCACCCCGAGCAACCCTACTCTCTCGAAAATCCCACGCTACCACGCTAAAGTGCTATTTTGAAAAGCGAGGATTATAACCGTCATT
>CAYOLB010000313.1:0-1874 GCA_964404675.1 uncultured Atribacterota bacterium
TCTGATGCGTGGATTGAGTTTCCCCCTCGCTTGCTTTCTTATAAAATTCAGCGGTAGGGAAACCACTAAATCCGTCTTTATGCCCATATCTGACTTCGGAAAATAACAAAACTCCGGTGCTTTCTTCAAGTGCTTCCAGTTTAGATTTTATTAATGGTGTAAATGTTGCAAACATCTTAATTAAACTTTAATTCTTTAGTCACGTCTTTTAACAACTTTCGCATTTCATTTCTAATCCTGCTCTTTACTGATTCGTAGCCCTTTGTCATAAACGGTCTGCCTTTCATTCGTCTTGTTCCCTCGTGGACATAAATTGCATAATTTGTATGCGGACTAACAACTACGTGCGGTTCGGCTCTTAACGCAAGCGTGCTTGATAATGAAATACTTGACCTCAATCTTCCAGTGTCAACAGGTGTAATTCTTTTACTCGCACCCTCTACGAGATAACCGGATTTATTTAAAGCGTCTTGAGTCATCTTTTTAACTTTATCCGGTGCTGAATTCCACCTACGCCTTAATCTTTCTAATCCAGTTATTTTTACATCAATTTTCATAATTGAACAATCTTAGCTTCTAGATGAGGGAAATGCCCAAAATTCAAATCATTTATTGTTTTAACGATGTAATCTACTTCATCTATTGTAATTTTATCGCTTACTTTGATATCAACTCTGTCGCAAAACAATAAAAATACTTGTCCGACTTTTTCATTCCCCCCTAAATTTTCTAAATCTGTAATCGGTTGGAAATAACAATCTTGACTAGATAAATTACTTGTATATTCCGTTTTATTTGTTCCCTCTACTTCGGTCAACCTCTCGGAGTCAAAACTTTTTGTCAAAAGTCTACTAAACATTGTGCTTGGTAAATTGGTCAATTATGTCCTTAGCTCTTTGATAATCTTCCCATTGTTTTTCGTTCCTGTATGTAATACTATATTCCCCCATTTTTTCGCTGGCTACTTCTCCCTCTGATTGATTGGAGAAATTTACAATACCTGAAACCAAAACCATTGTAGCAAATTTAATCAATTCGGGGACTTCCTCTGAATATCCCCATTTCGCAGTTGCTTTAATATTTTTAGTTCCCTCCGGGAATTCAGTAAATCCTAGAGTATTGTAATATTTAACAATTACTCCTCGCTTAGGCAATTCGTTATACGGATAAGTTAGATAATTGGTATCCTTTGTTAAAATATACTCCTCGTTTCCCAATGAGTCATATACAACCAAGCTTGTTATATCAATAAATTCGTCTAGTAATAACTCATCTGTTCCGCTTCCGTTATACCACCTTTCGCTTGCTTCAGAGTCAGCAATAAATACTCTTTCTGTTTGTTTTTCAATATAATCCTCCATTTGTCCGATCCATTCTTCTACTGTGTCCTCAAAGTTTGTATCCACTTCCGTTAAAGTATAATCTTCTATATTTTCTACTGAACAATATCCTTTCATATTTTTAGATTAATCTCTTTTAAAATATGGACTTGTTTTTTTTGTATATGGATTAATTTTTTTTGTATATGAGCTTGTCTTTTTAGAATACGGGCTAATCTTTTTAGAATATGGACTTGTCTTTTTAGTGTATATCTTTACGAGAATTTTAGCAATAGTTGAAACTGATATTCCACTATCGGTAACATCTTTGTAATGAATAACAAGTGGCGTATCTGCACCTATGGCAGTATCACTTATTCCAACTTCCGCCAAGATTTCTTCCACTTCTTCCGCCAAGCCTGTATCCTTAATTTCAATATTCGCCAACAGGCTCACAATATCCTCCGCACTAGAAGTCTCTGCTACCGCAATAAAATTCAAAACATTTATTATTTCTTCTCCAACCCCTGCGTCTTCTACTCCAACCTCTGCCAA
>CAYOLB010000314.1:0-11859 GCA_964404675.1 uncultured Atribacterota bacterium
TCAGCTTTCATTCTTAATGTTTCAAAAAGCAATTTATCCTGAGTTATTTCATTATCGATCTCTCTCGATTTTGTCCTTGTGCTTAATTGCCTTACATAAGGATGTTCCTTTAATCTTATTTCAGGTACATCCTGGATTATATTTATAAACTCACTTTTTGGTATAAGTTTTGCCATGGTGTTCAAAAGAGTAGTTTTTCCTGAACCCATTGCTCCTGCTATAAGAATATTATTTTGTTTTTGCACAAATTCCTTAAGCATATGAAAACTTTTTAAGTCAAACATATTCAACTTTAACAGGTCTTCCAGTTTGAAATCTATGCAATTGAAAACCCTTATTGAAATATATACCTTATCTGATATTGGAGGTATTACTATTGAGCATCTGCTTCCGTCATAAAGTTCTGTATTCAAAAAAGGCAACCTTTGATCAATAGTTTTTCCAGTATGGTTCTTTATCCTATCAATTATAAGATACACATCCTCAATCGTTTTAAAAACTTCCCCCAGATACTCCTTTTTACCTTTTCTTATTACTACCATTTCTCTGTTTTGGATGAAAATATCAGTGACATTTTCATCCTGAAGATAATGCTCTAGTAAACCGAGCCCAAATACTTCAGCAAGAGCTGCTTTTAATAGACTGTTGTCCACCCTGTAGGGAAGGTAGGGATACTTTTCTCTAATTTTTTTCGTGAGAATAATATATAATCTATCTTTAAAGTCATCCCTGTTAAAAAAATTTCTTTTGAGCAGAAAGCTGTCACTTTTTATATCCTCTTTTACACTATTTATGAGCTCCCTTCTTGTTCTTTTTTCGATAGTGTTACTACCAGTCATCCTGTCTTTTAACATATTAGATATTCTTCCTCATGTTTGCTAATGTATTACAGATCTGCTTAAAAAATCTTGTTTTTAATATTTTTTGTTCATTTAAAAGGATGTCACTTTTATCAAACCTTTTATCAAAATAGATAAAAGACTCTATCGGAAAATCTAATAATTTTTGTAATTCCCAGAAATTAAAACATGAAAAGTACCTTTTTTTGTTTATTATTATCTTAAATTTATCCTTACCGATCATAAATCTTAAATTTAAAAGCTCCAAAAACTTTGAAACCCTGGCAATGCTCTCCATGGTGCAATCACTTATTAGAAAGAGCATATTAGACGCCCTGATAAAATCTAAAAGAACTCCATTTAATACAGTTTGAGTATCCAATACGATGTAGTCAAAATCCTTTGTAATCTTTTTTATAAAACTTCTAACTTCCTGACTATTAATACTTTCAGCTACAATCGGATCTGAAATCCCTTTAAGAACATCCAGGTTTTTATTAACGCTCTTTATATATTTCTTATAATCCTTTTGAAATCCTAACGCCATTTCAAGAGTTTTATCACTGTCTATATCAAAAAGGGTACCGAAATCCCCCGGAGAACAGTCGAGCTCCACTAAAAGGGTTTTCTTCTTAATTATTTTTGAAAAATATAAGGACATGCAGCATGCAATAGAGGTTTTGCCTACTCCTCCCTTATTTGAAATAACAGATACCACATTTTTTTCTCCAATGAGATCCATTTTTTCGTCATTGGATTTATTTATATCTTTTTTAAAGCTGTTTAAATTCTCGGTAATTGTGAGGATTTTTTTCACTTTGATAATATATAACTATGTTTTTTCAAATATTACTTTATATTTATCTTCAGCTGTCAATCTTGCTATTATTGGCATTTCCTCTAACTTACATTTACAATAGAGGTTAATAGTTCTTGTATCATTATTTATTAAAATACTATTACTGGATGTATTATTATCCTCGTCCAAATTGACTATTTCCAGATTTCTTACAATCAATTGTCCGTCTATAGAAACTATATTTTCAGAAAGTTCAATAGTATTCATCTTTATATAATTTTCAGAAAAATACCCAGGATAATTAAATTCAGCTAAACCGGTATCTGCTGAATCATCCGCATTAAAAGTACCACTTTTAAAATTTTTCAGCTTGAAATTATCATCGCTAAAGGTAGATACTATTGAAATAAAATCACCTTTTTTCAATTCATCAAGAATAGGTTCGGGATGCTGTATTCTGATAGTTATTAGTACATCGCCTTCATTTAATTCACTTAACATACCGCTATCGCCTTTTTCCTGTTCAAACATGTCAATTGATATAAAATCATTCTTTTTTCTATCAATATTTATAATTTTTCCAGTTACCTTATCAACAGATAAAAGATAGCCTTCAGGAAGGGAATTCTTATAGTATTCTCTTAAGGTTAATTCATTACCTGATATTACTGTACCTGAATCAATATCTTCAGCGGCTACAAGAATTTTTTCCTTATCAAGGTAGTCATTAAAAAATAGATAAAAAGCAAGCCCTATAATAACTGAACCTATTGTTGCCAGAATAAAATATCTCTTGTAATAATTTTTCATCTCAACCTTTTCTAATTTGATACTAATTCCAGAACCCTATTTGTTAAATTTGAAAAACCTGTCAGGTTTTCAAAATTCAAATTAGCGAAGTCTGTTTTTTTTCTTAAAATATCATTTTCTTCAACTACGACATACTCATTTAACCCAAAAAAATTACCGGTATATGAATTAAGGTTATTAAAAGAATTTTGATTATCACACATATTGAGCACCAGGAGTTTTTCTAATCCTTTATAAAGATACCTATTATTTATTTTTAATAACCTCCCGATGCTCCCTATCGATGAATCTGAGACAAGTATAATTAGATCCGCAAGGTCCATTACCCCAAGCCACATATCGCCCAGCTGATTGGGAAGGTCTATTATTAATAGATGGTACTTCTTCTTTGCAATGTCTGTAAGACAATATATATCCTGCAGATCAACCCTCTTTGACTGCTCAAAAGTAGGAGGAGATTGGAGTATATCCAGATTATTCCTAAATTTAATTACGGCATTATCAAGGGATTCTTTGCTGTAACCATCTAAAAAATTTAATATATTGGGTGTCTTTGGTATATTTAGATAATAGCTTATATCCCCACCGCCTTCATTGAAATTAAGGTCTATCAATAATATCGAAAAATCTTTCAATATAGAACTTAAAAATAAACCGATTGTAGTACTGCCTACACCACCTTTAGCCTTTGTCAGAACCAGGACTTTCTGTTTGATTATTTTTATATTTACTTTTTTAAATTTTGCCATTTCTTTTTTTAAAGGGCTGTATCTTTTTAAAGTTAGGTCTCTAAAACTGCTTTTTTCATTATTATTAGAAAGATTGCTGTTATCATTCTTAATTTTAGAAATTTCAGGGATTTTTATATCTTCATTTTTCTTTTTTATTAAAATTTTATTAATTTTATTCTTATCTCCTATTGTCTTTTTTTCCGATTTTTCCTTTGTATCACTTTTTTCCCGTATTCTTCTCTCTGCGAGGACAGGGCCTTCCTCTCTTAATTTAAATATTTTATTTTTTTTATTTAAAATCTCTTTTAACTTCTTTTTAAAAATTGGAATATCTTTCTTGTTTTTTGCTAATTTTTTTTCTAGTTCCATTTTCAGGATTTTATCTACTTCATTGTAATTAACCGGATATTTAATATCTCTTCCAAAAATATACATACTTATATTCTTTTTATTTATCCTATTGATAATACTGTTCAAATTAGAGATCCTATTGCTTATAAGGACTGTATCAATTTTTTCGTATTCTAATATGAAATTCACAGCAAAATCACTGCTCAAAAATAATGTACTGTAGATTTCGCTCAGATTTTTTAAGTCTTCGAATGTTTTCAGATCAGTATCTGCAATAATAGCTTTTAGAGTTTCCTTTTCTTTAACCATTTTTATATATTTATATCATTATGTAATTAAATAATTGCATAATGATAAATATTGTGTTTTAATAGAATAATTAATATTGTATATTATGTCAATAGTATTTATACTACATTTATATATCAATTAATAATAAATATTATTATATACATTATTATTAATATTAATTTTAGTGTTAAGGAGAAAAGCATGGAAAAGATTATCGGTATTACAAAGGCTAGAAATACTATCAAAGAAATAATTGACAGTATTATGGACAACAACGAGAAGTATATTGTGACAAGGGATGCGAATCCTGAAGCTGTAATTATTTCATACTCCGACTATTTAAAACATAAAGAAATATCTAAAAAATTCATTGAATTAAAAAATGCAGATGTAGTTAAAAATTCAAAAAACAGGATAAGAGAATTGCTTTCTGAATATGGTGTTGCAACTGAAAAGATACCTGAAGATGAAATCATAAAAATTGTAGAGGAGTTAAAGTTAGACAAATAGCTTATTTTATCTGAATAATGTTGAATGCTATTTCCTTGCTATCTTTGCATTACTGATAAACAAAAGATCTATGGTTATTTATTTTATGCTTATATTGTTTATTCTGGTAAATGCAATACTTACTGTTACTGATCATTTGGGGAATTATTGATTAGTAAACTCTTTTATTTAATATTATTGTTTTAGTCTTATCTATTTAAAAAACTATATTATTTAGGAAACAGTGCTTTAGGGTTGTTCCCCACATTTGAAGAAGAACCCGTTATTTGATGTTGATTGAATCGATGCTTGCTGTGGCTGCTCCGGGTAGGCAATAGTGTATGAAGAGGTAATTAAATTGAAATTTAATGGGTTTGGCATTTTTTGTGCGGAAATCAGTATATTTTAATCAAATAAACATTTTAAAATAATAATAAAACAATTTTAAAAGTTTTCTTTACTTTATAATAATGATAACCTAAACTAAAATAAGTATATTTTTCTATAGGTACAGGAGTTTAAAATGAGAAAAAAATTTTTGCTTTTTTTAACTGTTATTCTTGTAATAAGTTCGATTATTTCACTTTTCCCATCGCAGATTTTTGGATCACCCTACGTACCTGAAGAATTTATACCTGAAGGATACATAGGGACCCTGGAACCCGGGGCCGGTTTTGTAACTATAACGGTGGAAGCAGAAAACACAAAGACGCCCTGCACTTTTACGATAGTATTAAAAGAATTTAACCCTGAAGGACCTGGAACTATAGTATATGAGACATATATGCACGTATTTAAGTATGGCGGAACACTGGAAGAACTCTTAAGTGAAAAAGACCTGTCAGAATATTATATATCAATTAATACAGAAGGCAGTGAGAGTCAGTATAACAAAGAAAATAACACTCTTACCGTAACAGTAGAAAGCTTGCTCGGCAGTGGGCGGTATTATGCACTTGTTTTTGCGTATGAAGAGATATATGGTGTAGAAGAAAAAACCGGCTGGGATTATGCAAAATTCAGGGTCTCTGCTGTTGGAGCTGCACCCATTTCCGAGCCTGAAAAAAAGCCTATAATCTATTATAAAAACCCTGATGGGTTTATAAGATATATGTACAGAAATATTTTATCCAGAGACCCTGAAGATGCAGGCCTCAATTCATGGCTGGGAAGACTTATTAGCAGGGAGGTTACCGCAGCAGACCTTGTAAAGAGTTCTATGTTCGGCGAGGAGTGCGGGGCAGTATTTTCACAGTACAGCAATGAAGAGTTTATAACATTTATTTATAAAGTAATCCTCTGGAGAGAACCAGAAGAATCCGGATTCAATACATGGCTTACTTTGATGAATTCCGGAATGACAAAAGAAGAAATAGTTGATAAATTTACCCACTCCGAAGAATTTGCAAATCTCTGGAAGCAGTTCGGGGTAATACCATACCCCGGGTATGAAGACACATAGTAACCGAAACCTTAAAAAGCAGCACAGAAAACTAAAAAATGTGAACATCCACAGAAACAAAAAAATAGATATACTCATGATAGAAAATTATGATTCAACCAGTGTATCAAAGAGATATTCGGGGCGGTAGTGATAAATTTCAGGCTTATAATTCACGGAAAAATGTCTTAAATTTTCAATGACGGAAAGAGCATCTTTAACGGTATCTTTTAAGGAAAATATCTTCTGTGTATTTATGCATTGTAAAAAAAGATTATTTATTAACTATAATATTTGGTGAGATCCCTATAATAGTTTTCGTGGCTACCAATCATAATTAGACTTAGAATATCATTATCTAATTCATAAGCCAGGAGGAAAAGTTGTTTTTCAATGTTAAATTTGTGTACTCTGATGCCTCTTAAAGTTCCCCTTTTTTCCAGGCCTATTTCCGGATTCGCAACTATCCTTTTTATCTCTTTATCAAGTAACTTAATCCGGCTCTTATGAAGCTTCTTCTTTTGTTTTTCAAAAAGTGGTGACTGGATTATTTTTATTTCTAATCACCTTCCCCAAAGGTATATGGTGTTCCAAGCCCTTCTTTTAACTGCTGCCTTCCGAGTAAAATGTCTTTGATTACCAGAAAAGATAAGTCAGGATTATCTTCTGCAATCTTACCAATAAAAGCCCAGTATTCGACCTGGCCCGCCATAGATCTTCGCGATACTTTTGCCGATATTTTTGCTTCATCTACAATTTCTTTTGAAATTTTTATTGCTGTACCCATTACTATTACATCTCCTTATTAATAATATAGTTGTATATTAACATATAATACAACCATTTACAACCTAACGTCGGAGTTTTTGGGAGATATGATAATTTATTAATTTAGTTCCTGCTGAATAATTTTTTAATGAATTTATAACTTTTTTAAATTCAGACTACCTGAAACTTCTTAATTTTATTTAACTCAGCATTCTTATGTGTTTTTTCTTCTTCTAAATCATGATCATTTTGGAGACTCAGCCAGAACTGTGGAGTGTTACCAAAGAACTTTGCAAGTCTCAAAGCTGTGTCTGCAGTAATCCTTCTTTTTTGGTGGATTATCTCTGAGATTCGTGTCTGGTCCAGGTGTGTTTCCTTAGCAAGTCCGTAGGCAGAAATATTTAACGGTTCCAGAAAATCCTCCTTGAGAATCTCACCGGGATGAATATTTCTTAGTCTTTTCATTTCGCTTTTTCTCCGTTAATCTAATGATAATCAGTAATCTCAACACTGTAACAGTATTTGTTTTTCCATACAAAGCATATGCGCCACTGATCATTTATTCTTATACTATATTGTCCCCTCCTACTACCTTTTAGCTTTTCCAGTCTATTTGAAGGAGGAATCATTAAGTCAATTAAATCATAAGAGTTGTTAAACATCCTGAGTTTCTTTCGTGCCACGTCCTGAATATTTTCAGAGTATCTCCTGGAGAAAACACCATACCAGATCTTTTCAATCTCTTTAGAATTAAATGACTTTTTTCCTCTTCTGTTTTAGGAGGCTGTCTTTTCCTCACAAATTCATATATCCCCGGCCAGTTAAGAATCTTTTTTACCACCATATAATCTTCATCTCTTGCCCACAGCGGGAACATAGAAGCGAATTTTATTAATAAATTATGGCATAGCAGAAAGCCAGTTGTGAGCAGTAACAACCAGTATATTATTATTGTTATTCTTATAGATTTTTTTGACATTTTCTTTTTTTACAAGCTGGACCGCAGGAATATTTAAAACATTCTGGAAATTAATAAGCCCTGCAGAAGGTTTATCATCAGATAATTTTGTTTCTGCCATAAACAGGGGCTTATTATTTCTTGTTATGAGGAAATCCACTTCCTGCCTGTCTTTATCCCTGAGATAATTAAGTGCAAAATTTCCCCGGCCATAATCTTTCCATATCTCAACAGCTCTTAATAGTTCCAGGGCTACCAGGTTTTCAAAACGTGCAGCCTCATCCTCAATAACCGGATAATTAAATAAATAAATTTTTTTTTCTTTTAGAATACTTCTTGAAATTTTTTCGGTCCATGGAGCAATCCTGAAAGTAAGATAAAATGAATCAAAAAGCAACAGCCAGTTTTTCACTGTATCAAAAGCTACCTGTAAATCCTGACCCAGATTATTTATTGAAAAAGGGCTCCCCACCCTTGAAGGTATAAGGGCAAAAAGTGTTTCTACCAGGTCAATATTACGTATATCTGCAAATGTTGTCAGATCGTCCCGCACAATTTGCTGTCCATATGTCTGGGACCAAGCGGACCAGAAAGATTTTCTGCCCCTTATAAAAGGTTCAGGGAATCCGCTAAGCTCCCAGAGGTTCCGGAAATTATCAGCTGTTTTCCCGGATATGATACCTTCAAAATCTTTTAGTGGATTTTTTAAAAAATCTGTAAAATCTATTTTTGGTGTTTCAAGCTCGGATAATGTAAATGGGAAAATATGGAATTTTAGATATCGTCCCGCAAGTGAATCCCCGGCTTTTCTGGAATATTCAAGGCGTCCGCTTCCAGTGACAAGAAATTTGTATTCCTTTGCAAATTGATCATAAATATCTTTAAGGTAATTCTTCCAGTCCCTGTGTTTGTGTATTTCATCCAGAATAACAAGTGGTTTTGATGAAACGCTGCTTTTTGGTATCTTAGAGAAAAATACAGGATCGGCTATAAGACGTCTTTTATCGGACGCTGTATCCCAGTTAAAGTAAATAACATCCTGAAAATCCTTTGCGGCTATATCCCGGGCAAAAGTAGTCTTGCCTGACTGGCGGGGGCCTGCAAGCATTATTAAAGACTTGTCAGGAAGCAGCTGATCCCATATTTTTTTATAAATTGTTCTTTTATTCATGATAAAAGTTTAAACCATACTGGGAAAAAGTCAAGTAAAATTCCGAGTATGCCTGAAAATTTATAAGAACTTTCTCGTACATTACCAGAAACCTGTCCGGATATTATTTCAATATATTATCCATTGTTGATCTTATATAGCAGTATTAATTTGTTAACCACACTATGCGCAATATTAGAGAGTAACAATTACCGCGGGAAATACTTATGATAAATTAAATTCGATAGCGTAGGACTTTCTGCCCTTATTCCTGCCTTCACTGCTTACGCAATATTATCCAGATTAATATGGCCGGGTACCAGCTGTTTAATTTTTCTGCTATTGCCTTATTACCCATAACCCATAGAAAGAAATATAATCAGGCAATTATATTATTATAAAAAGGGCTGGTACTTGCCAGCCCTTTAATTTTAACCAGTACTTTATTCTAATTTCTGGCCGCAATTTTCACAGAATTTCTGATTTTCCTTTACTTCTTTCCCGCATGAAGGACAGAATCTGGCTCCTGGTTTTGTCTCTTTCTTAACTTCTGCTTCAGGCTGGGCTGTTGTCGAAGGAGTTTTCCTTTTTCTTACCACTATCACTACAATAACAATAACTGCAATTATTATCAGTAAAGGAATAACTATAGCCAGCACAATAAGGGTTACTGCCAGGGCTGAGCCTTTGTCTCCACCCTCAGCTGCTGCTTCTTCGGCTACCGGGCCAACCTCACCCTCAGCACCCTCTGCTTCCTGAACCAATTCTTCGGCTGCCGCGCTTTCCTCTTCAGCTTCTTCTTCGGAGGTAGCTAACGGCTCCTGTTCTTCTCCCAGAGGAACATCTTCACCGCGGTCAATTGCTGCCTGGCTATTAGCCTTATACTCCTGAGCCTGCAGATGACCCTGGCTGGAATTAAGAACCGCATCAAAATATTTCATACCTTCAGAATAATGAGATTGCCTGTACATGGCCAGGCCACTGGCAAAATTGTCATCAACCATTCCCAGCTTATTCTCTACACCATTACGGTTAAGCATTTCTTTTATATCATTGGACGGTCTTAAATAGTTGATACCCTCAGTCCCCATAGTAAGTATGCCAATCACCTCACCATTTTCACTTAATACCGGACCTCCGCTATTTCCAAAGGCAGCTGTACCGTCTACCTGCAGCAACTCAGTACCTTCCAGCATTTTCCTGGCGCTAATTATGCCAGAGGTAACAGTAGGAGTCATTATGGATTCCAGGCTTATGTCTGCATTCCAGGGATAACCAACAATGGTAAGATTATCCTGGATCTCGACCCTGGAAGAATCACCAATAATAGCACTGGATAAAGCCCTGCCGGTAACCGGCTGTATCTTTAAAATGGCTATATCTCTCTGCTCCAAGGGGCTGGAATCAATTATTTCTGATCTTATATAAGTGTTGCCAGGATTATCCGGTAATCCGGCAGTAGCGGTATTAAACTGCACCCACACTTCATGATCCGGTTCAGGGGTGTTCTCACCTTCCACCTTGTAGTTGTCATAGATCCAGTTCCAGTCGTTATCAGTCAGGTTGTAGTAATCATCAGGATAGGTGTCAAAAATATAAGCATCCAGAATAGCCCATTTAATATTAACATAGTCATCTTCAATCACATGAGCAGCAGTAACAATATGGCCAGTGTCAGGATTAATGCAAAAACCAGTACCTGCAAATGGACCGTACATATAACTTACAGACCAATCCTCAAAATTGGGGTCATAGACATAACCGTAATACATGCTGGTCACAAAACAGATGCTGGGCTGGGTCAGTATCACCTTATCTTTAGCAGTAAACTCATAATCAAGAACATCCTGTGCATACAATGCCGGGGTTAGCCCCAGTACTAACATTATGATAAACACCAAGATGAAGCCCTTTAATATTATTTTAGCCATTTTCCCTCCTATTTTGATTTTTTAATGAGATTATATATTTTTAACCATTGATGTCAATAAATTATTATAAATCATTAACATTTATTTTAATACTTTCTTGAGAGTCCAACAATTCAAGCTCTAAATTATAATATACTCTGACCAGGTTCTATGAATTTCAAGGTCTCCTCTTGCCTTTCAACCACACTGCCACGTAAAAAACTATTTGCAGGCTCCGGGTGGTTTTGTTTAATGTCTCTAAGTAATACTTGTAATATAGTAATACTTAAATTACAATAATACATATATTTTATTCAATCAAGATTTAAGGATCTAAAACTAAAAATGTCCAGAATAACGCAAAAAGGCCAGGTTACTATTCCCAAGGAAATAAGGGATAGGCTGGGTATAAGACCCAATGATATCGGGGAATTTACCATAAAAGAAAATAGTGTGATTTTTACAGTAAAAAAGGGAACTCTATTGGATGCCCATAAAAAGAAGACCGGAAAAAGATTTGATATAAGCAGGGTAAGGAAACTTATGGAAGAAGAAAATGCCCGGAATATCGTAAAGGAAATCAAATGATCTTTCTGGACACTAATATTTTCTTAAGGTATTTTGAGCAGGATGATGAAGATATGGCAAAAGATACCGAAAGATTATTTAAAAGAATAATAAACGGCGAGATCACCTGTTTTACAAACAGCATGGTAATTATGGAGATAATATGGGTGCTTGAAAAGTATTATGAATGGGAAAAAGAAGAAGTATGTGAAAATATAGAACTCATACTCAATACTCCAAATATCCGTATAGCGGAAAGGAGCACAATAAAGTCTGCCATAGAGATTTATAAAGATATGAATATCGACTTCATAGATTCATATAATTATACTTATATAAAAGCTAATAATAACTCCCAGATATACTCTTACGATAGGCATTATGATAGGTTAAACAAGTCCCGCGGGAATATTGAAAGACTTGCACCGTAATATCAACATTCCAATATATAAACCAAGGGCAAATCCAGCTGCATGTGATGGAATCATATAAACATTTATCCCCTCTTTTATTGCCTGTGATACTAATGTTATAGCAGTGGTAATACCTATTGCAGATTCGAAAACCCAATATTTACAAAGATTATTTATAATTCAAGGCCTGTGATGATAATATTAAATTAATTAAATGCAAAGAGATATATTGTGGAATAATCTTAATATGCCGGTTTCCACGTTTAATGGATAATTCCGCAATTAAAACGGTTTGCTGACACTTCTTCTTATATATACCTGGTCCACCATCGCTCTTTCCGG
>CAYOLB010000315.1:0-22310 GCA_964404675.1 uncultured Atribacterota bacterium
TCCACAAGAGGAAAGATGGTAGGTCAGGTGAATGGGCTATCGGTAGTAGATACCGGGGATTATGCATTTGGAAGACCTTCTCGCGTAACAGTTACTATCGGAATGGGAAAAGCCGGTATTATAGACATCGAAAGAGAGACAAAGCTTGGCGGACCCATCCATACAAAAGGTGTATTAATATTGTCAGGTTATCTGGCCGAGAAGTATGCAGTTGAACGTCCACTGAACCTCTCTGCCAGAGTAGTCTTCGAACAGAGTTACAGCGGAGTTGATGGCGACAGTGCATCAAGTGCGGAACTTTATGCAATGCTTTCCGCCATATCGGGCATACCCATAGACCAGAATCTTGCAGTTACGGGTTCTGTAAACCAGAAGGGCGAAGTACAGGCAATAGGCGGTGTCAATGAAAAGATTGAAGGTTTCTTTGAGGTATGCAGGCAAAGCGGCTTTAATGGAAAACAGGGTGTTCTTATACCTGATAGTAATATAAAAAACCTTATGTTAAAAGAAGAGGTTATAAAGGCAGTTGAAGAAAAAAAATTCCAGATCTTTGCAGTTAAAAATATTGACGAAGGGATAGAGATACTCACGGGGATAAAGGCAGGCAGGCGAGACAAAACGGGTAAATTCCCAGAAAACACCCTGAACTATGCCGTTGATGAAAAAATAAAGCAGTTTACCGAAAAGCTTCGGGAGCTCTCGGAAAAAGAAGAAGAATAGAATACCTTTCTTAGATTTTAAGATCCTTTCTAATTAGATCCCTTGCTCTGAGACAGGCAAACTTTAATTTGAAACATAAAATTCTGAATAAAAATCAACATACAGAAAATTTTACCTGTCTTTTATATTGTAACTTCCCAGTTCATCTTTTATTATACGGTAAAGTTCCCTGCCGATCTCCCTGTAATCTCCCTTATCATAATATTTTTGTTTTCCTATATAAACTTTAACCAGCGGTATTCTCGGTACATGCCCCAGAGGTAGAATACCGTTTCTTAAAATATTATACAGACCATCAATCCTAAGCGGTATCACCGGGACTTTCATATCTTTTCCGATTATCCCGATTCCGGGCTCAAATTCATGTATCCTTCCATCTGTTGTAACATTTCCCTCTGGAAAGATAAGTATATTCCATCCTCTGTCAAGAGCTCTTCCAATATTTTTAAATACCTGTTCAAAGGCAAATTCCCTCGACAGGGGTATCACATTTACATAAAGGATTATAAAAAGATAAAATCCTACAGCTTCGATGAATCTTCTAAGGATGCAGCCCTTCCCGCTAAAAAAATTGCTGAAATGATGCCCTATTGACATAACCACAGTAATTTTCTTCCTTAACATTAAAGGCATTGAAAAAAGTATTACAAGCGTATCCATCACTGACACGTGGTTTGACACGAAAGAGGTGGGCAGCTCGATATTTTTTAGGTTCTCCCTTCCTATTACCTCTACCCTGTAAAGAATTCTTATAAATGGAAATATAAGATACTGGAATATTATTCTGAATACAATAAATAAACGATTGTAAGCAAATCCAAAAAAGGGAAGCCTTGCAGTCTTTTTGGGAGGATTTTTTATTTTTTCTTCTATATCCCTTATTTTTGTTTCCTTATTTATATCAAGCAGGGAAGAATCGATACCGTAATTTCTTTCAATCTCTGCTGAAAGACTTATTATATCAAGTGAGTCCATGCCCAGGTCTTTTTCAAGAGATGCCTCCCTGTCCTTTCCCCCGCTTATCCTTTTTATCTTTTTTATCAAATCATATACATCTTTCTTTTCACCCTTACTTACTGCAGATACTATCCTGCCTTCAACAGAACCCTTAATCCTTTTCAGGATCTCCCCTTTCTTTATGTTCATAGTTTTGGTCCTGGGGAAATCATCCTCTTCCCATATAAGATAGTCATCTACTTTTTGATCCACGTTTAAATTTGAATTTGCAGTGCTGACTATCTTATCAATCCTGGAAGGCTCAAGGGTATTATCTTTAAGGAGCAGTACCGCTATTATTTCAATTCCTCCATCTGTTTCCATCCCGAATACAGCACAATCCTTTATTTCCGGTAGCTTTCTAAATTCTATGGTTATATCGGACGGATAGACATTCACCCCGTTTTCCTTTACTATAACTTCATCTTTCCTGCCCTTTATATATACATTACCGGCCTGATCTACCTCAACTGCATCTCCCGTCCTGAACCATCCATTTTTAAAATGTTCTTTTGTTTTTTTACTGTCTTTAAAATAACCGGGGGTCACGCTGTTTCCTCTTATATGCAGCTCTCCATTTTCAATCTTTACATTTTCACTATCCAGGAAGCTTCCCACGGAACCGGCTTTATTCTTTGAAGGATCGAACAGAGCAACAAGAGGGGCTGTTTCTGTAAGTCCATAACCCTGGAAGATACCAAATGCTATAGTTCTATAGAAATCGTCAATATCCTCTCTCATCCTGGCACCGCCGGAAATTATTCCTGCAAGCGTTATTCCTATTTTTATATGCAAAGCCATAAATCTTATATATCTTATCCACCATCTTTTCTTTTTAAATTTTTCATATATTTTTTTAAACTTTTCTGTATCTAGCCCAAACGCCGTAACAATATGGTCCTTCAATATTTTTAACTGCTGTGGAAGTGCTGCCAGGGCTATTATCCTTTCGCGCTTAATTGTTTCAATTATATCTCTGGGCTCAAAACCACTTATAAAAAATACTGGCAGCTTAAGTGCAACAGGTATAAAAAGACCTGCTACCTGACCGTACATGTGTGAGAGAGGTACTACAGACAAGAGCCTGGAGGAAGGTATCAGCTTCAAAAATTTTTTCCATTTCTCTATTACAGGCAGGGCCATCTCTATGTTTGACTGTATATTTTTATATGTAAGAACAACGCCCTTTGGGGCAGATGTGGTCCCGGATGTATATATTATCTGGACCGTGTCGTCTTCATCTATATCTGTCTGCATAGGGTCAAATTCGCCCATAGGAGATATTAAACTTTCGATTTCTTCTATATAAATCTTTATAAGACCTGAATTATTTATTGATTTCCCGGCGGTACTGTCATTTTCTTTTGAGTCAATAAAAATCCCGGGTTCCACATCATCCATTACCTTCTTTACAAAATTTACATCCGACCTGTAATCAAGAGGAACCAACGCAGCACCATACATCACGCAGCCGACAAAGACTATAACCCACTCCGTATTATTACGTGTCCTTAAAAGCACCCTTCCGCCCTTTTCAAGACCACTGGCCTTAAGAAAAGAGGCAAACTTAAGTGATAAGGTTATTATTTCATAAAAGGACCGCTTGCTGGTTCTGTACCTGCCTTTATAATAGAAATAAATCTTCCTGTCTCTTAGCCCTTCATAAAAAAATTTCCTGAGATCCATCATTAGCATTTACTCCTACTTATACCATTACAATAAGGATAATAAAAGATTCCTTTTTTATGAGAGTTCATATATATATATTATAATAATATTTGATATTCCTGATAAGATTAGAAAACCTTAGAAAATTGATTACACAAGCTTTTCAGTCTATAATTTCTGCATAGAAATATTTATGGATATTCCTGGATATAAAAGCAATAATAAAAATAACACGCTGGCTATTACCTGTTTAATTTACTTGAAAAGATATAAACTTTTTAAAAAATTATAAAACCCCAAAATAAAAAATTAAATAAATAATTATTCTTTACCTGCAAAATCCGATTTTGTCATGGGAACATAAGCTGTAGACCCGCCATCAACATAAATTATTTGACCGGTAATATATGAAGACTTTCTGCTGCACAAAAATATTACAGGATCGACAATTTCTTTTATTTTTCCCACTCTTCTCTGTGGAATATAAACATTCCAATTATCAGGGTAATTAGGGTCAGTAATAAAATTTCTCTTAACTGAATAGTATCTGTATCACTTATTTTAATCGGAGTATTTATTTTTATTTTTTAGAACTGCAAAATACGATGCAGCCATAATAGCATCAACAAGATTATTCTCATCAGCTATATTTTTACCCGCTATATCAAAAGCCGTTCCATGTCCTACCGATGTCCTTATTATCGGAAGTCCCGCAATAAATGTAACTATCTTTCCAAAGCCTAAAGTTTTTAAAGGAATATTTGCCTGGTCATGATACATAGTAATTACAAGATCATATTCACCTTTTTTTGCTTTTGAAAATACTACATCTGCTGGAATAGGGCCAAGAACAGATATATTTTCTTCTACTGCCTTTTTTATAGCAGGAATTATTTCATTTGATTCTTCGTTGCCGAATAAACCTTCTTCAGATGCGTGTGGATTGAGTCCGGCAACTGCTATAATGGGATTTGAGATACCAATATCTTGTAGTGATTTATATGCCAATATAATTAAATCATAAATTCTATCTCTTTTTACCCTTCCTATCGCTTCCAGAAGAGACATATGATTTGATAAAAGCATCAGTCTAATATTTCCAAGAATTAATATCATTGCATATTCTTTAGACTTTGTATACTCTGCCAGCAACTGTGTTTGGCCTTCAAAATCAAAACCTGCCATATGCATTGATTTCTTATTTAGAGGCGCAGATACCATAGCATCAACTGAACCTTCCATGCACATTTCGGCAGCTGCAATATTATATTCTACTGCGGCTTTCCCATATATTGGATTATTGGTCCCATATTCTATCTTTAATGAATCTACATTATTATAATCAATCAGATCAACTGCTCCGTAGTGAAACTTACAATCTTTAATACTACTTATTTTATTGATTTCTAAATCAATTCCTGAAATATCTAAGGCTGCACTCAAAACTTTGTAATCTCCCAATACGACAGGGTTACATTTATTATATATCTTTTTATAATTTAAAGATTTTAAGGTAATCTCCGGTCCTATACCTGCCGGATCTCCCATGGTTATTGCTATTTTGGGTTTCATTTTTTATTATCTCCATTATGGTTAGTATTAAAATAATCCAAGATCTCTTTAAAAATATTTATATCCTCAAGTTTTTTTAAAAAACAGGCTCCTTCATCTATGGCTCCTGTCAGGTCAGCTGCTATTATAAAAAAGTCCTCCACTCTCATTTCGTAAATAAAAATCTGTAAAAAGTTTTAAATTTACAAAAATAGAACTATTAATAAAGTCCGGAAACTGCTATTTACCCATCAAAAAAGCTGGTTTTACAGCATAACCCTTTTTATCACCAAATATTACTTCCCTGTATTGTTCTAACTCAAAAAACTTTAAAAGTTTTTCATATGGAAATTCATGCCTCTCTAAAATTTTCGCAGCATAAAGCATGGTCTGGCTTGACGGATATGCATAATGCCCTAATATTTTTATTTCATTTCTGCATATAATATATGGGTCTACTTTTGCCTCACCTGCATTCAAAAGATGTCCAACCTCAAATAAAATTCCCCTTCTTCGCAAAATTCTTAATCCTTCGCCAATAACTTCAGGAACACCGCATGATTCTACAACTACGCCAGCACCTATATTTTTAGTTATATCATTTACTATTTTGATTCTTTCCTCAGCATTTGTATCGGAAACATTTATGGTGTTTGTAGCTCCAAACTCTTTTGATAATTTTAATCTTTCTTCTTGAGTATCTACCGCAATAATTTCTCTTCCACCAGCAAGTGAGAAACCTGCGACCATTAATAAACCTATAGCTCCTATTCCATAAACAACAATTGTATCGTTTATATCAAATGCATCACCTGTACTCCAATCGTGTCTGCTTTTATATCGGTCTACAAGACCAACAGCTACAGAATAAGGTTCAACTAATGTTGCGATTTCATCAGAGAGACTTTCTGGCAATTTAATTATTTCGGAACCCGGTAGAACATAAAGATACTCGGCAAAACCACCTAAAAGATACGGATAATCTTTACTTCCTATTGAAGTAGCAGTTACGGAATTAATACACATCTCCTGATATGAAGGAAATTTTTCACAATAATAGCATTTTCCACAAACTATTCTGGGATTGATAGTCACCCTGTCACCGGTACTAAGGCCGGATCCACCAATAGTTTTAACAAATCTATTGGCATCTTTACCAATTGAATCTATGGTACCTACTATTTCATGTCCTGGTATAAAAGGATATTTTATATCTCTTTTACCTTCTATTCCATGTAAATCAGTACCACAGATTCCACATATCTTTATTTTTAAAAGTGCAGAATCATAACCAGGCACCGGTTTTTCAAATTCAATTAGTTCTAATTTATTTTTACCAGAACATTGCAATGCCTTTACTTTCATATTTATCCTTTTAATTTGTTATAAAAAATATATTTAAATTTCAAATATCAAATATTAGAAAGTAATTACCACTTTCTTTGCCTTTCCAGATTGTGCTATCTCCAAACCTCTAAAATATTCCTCAATTGAAAATCTATGGCTGATAAGATTCTTTACATCAATTTTTTTATTATTGATTAATCCTAATGATTCTTTATTCTGGAGGGGTGTGGAATCGCTGGTGCCAGTTACTGTCAACTCATTGTAATGAATCAAATTAGCATTAATATCAACTACTGGATCGCCTTTAGATAAACCAGCAAAATAATTGATCCTCCCAAGTTTATTCGTTAATTTTAAACTTTCCGAGAAAAGAATTTTCGAAGGAGCGCATATCATCACAACATCAGCACCATTACCATCAGTTGATTCCAGAACTGCTTCTATTAAATTATCATTTTTATTATTTATCAAAATATCCGGGCCAAATTTACTTGCAAAATCCAACCTGTCCTGGGAAATATCTGCAATCATTATTTTCGAAGAACCCCTATACTTTGCAACCTGAATTTGTAATAATCCTATTGGTCCTGCTCCAATTATTAGAACTGAATCACCTGGCTTTACTTTAGACCTATCCTGACTATTTAAAACCACAGATAATGGTTCTGTAATAGCAGCTTCTTCAAAACTAATATCATCCGCTATTTTATGAATACACTCTTCCCTTAAAGCAATCTCTGGAATTTTTAAATATTCTGCAAATCCTCCGTCTATATCAAATCCTATAATAATTTTATTATCACAAACTTCCTGATGACCAATTTTGCAATAATCGCATTTTCCGCAGGGAATTACAGGAGAGATGTTAACTCTATCTCCTGAATTAAAATCTTTTACCTTTCCCCCAATATCAGTAATTATGCCTGCAATTTCATGACCGGTAATTTTGGGGAAAATCATATTTTTTGTGCCATGTTTTGTAAGCTTTGTGCTGGCACCTTTATTTAGCTTTATATCTGTACCACATATTGAACATGCCTTAACCTTTATAATAATTTCTGAATCAGTTATAGTTGGTTTCCCTACCTCTTCAATCTTTGAATTTGCAATACCTCTAAATAACAATGCCTTCAATTTTTACCTCCAATTCGAAGACCTGTAAGCATCTTCTGCAAATTTTATAGTCTTCAATCCGTCTATACCGGAGGGTATAAACTCTTTTTTCTTTATTATTGAATCAATAAAATTATTGATTAATTTACCAAAACTGTCCATATGACCCGGATATATTGGATCATATCCTAATGGTTCCCTCAATTTAATCTCTTCTTTGATTCCTTCCTTTATAATAAATACCCTGTTTATTTCGGGAATATAAGAATTCAAAAGGAAACAAATTTTTCCATCCCTACCAAGTATCTGTCCTGCTATACCTTCAAATATTTCATCATAGAAACTGGGGTCATTATAGCTTGTATATAATTTGCCGATCTTTCCATTCTTAAATTTAAAGATTACATACACATGGTCATCACATTGGTTGTCTTTTATAAAGCTATTAACCTCAGACTTCACCTTTACAATGTCGTTAAACCAATAAATTGCCAAATCAACTGCATGAGTGCCCAGCTCCATTAGAACTCCGGTATTTGATTCTGACTTTCCCCGCCATCCAAGTTCTTTCCTATTAAATTGGAAAGAAATATCTATATTTAATAATTCCCCGATTTTTTTTATATTTTGATCAACTGCTTCAACCACTGGATTGAACCTCATATTAAAGAAAATTCCCAATTTACTTCCACTTTTTTTTGACATATTAATAATATCATTACACTCTTCAACCGTGCAGGCCATTGGCTTTTCACAAAGTACGTGTTTTGAATGGTTCAATGCATAACATACCTGCTTTCTATGTTGTGATACCGGGGTACAGACACTTACAACATCAATGGTATCTTCATTTATTAATTCCTCCCATTTATCATAAGCCTTTGCATTATATTTTTTGGATATATCCAGAGCCTTTGATTTAGTTCTATTATAAAATCCTATTAACTTACAATTAGTATTTCTTGAGTACCAATAAGCATGATAATTACCAGCTTTGCCGCAGCCAATAATTCCAATACCAAGTTTTTTTGTTTTCATTTTAACTCTACTATTATAACCTATTTTATTTTTGCAATTACCTGTATTCCCTGATTACTTCAAACATAGCTAACATATTATCAGTAGGTATGTTTGCCTGGACGTTATGAATTGAAGAAAAAACAAAACCACCATCCTTATTAAAAATCTCGATAAGTCTTCTTACCTGTTCTTTTACTTCTTCAGGGGTACCGAAAGGCAGGGTATATTGGGTATCAATTCCTGCACCCCAGAAAGTAAGGTACTTGCCGTACTTCCTTTTCAAAGCAGCAGGTTCCATGTTTTTACAAGATATTTGAACTGGATTAAGTATATCAAAGCCTGCTTCAATAAATTCGCTTATCAATGGTTCAATTGCCCCATCGGTATGAATAAAAGTCTTCCATTCAGTATTTTCATGAATCCAGTTATTTACCCTTGCATGAAAAGGTTTAAACAATTCCCTGTATGTATCCACAGAGAAAAAAAGGCTGGTCTGCGTACCAAAATCTGTGCCGGTTATAACAAAGGCACCAATCTTATTACCGACAGTCTCAAATATTTTCTTATAATTCTCGATAGCAATATCGTATTGTCCCTCAAATATTTTACGTACATATTCTTTTCTTGACCCTATTGATATATACCATTCAGCAATATCCCTTATTCCTTTTGGACTTTTTAATGTAGGAGCCGGAACAAGAGCAATATCTCCAAATCCTGAAGACACCAGGCTTCCAAATAGAAAATAATCTGTGTCATAATAAGCTTTATCAACTTCTTCCTTTATATAATTTAACTTATCATCAGAGATTATCTTAAATTCTTCCAGATTATCTTCCACATTTAAATTATTGTCATCAATTTTTTCCTGCCTTATAATTTCATCAAAATAATAACCCTTCTTAGGTAAAACAGCACAGGGAGGATAATTTTTATCACCCTGTGCGTACATATAAACTCTTCCATCTTCTTCTTCTGTATTAAATTTTTCAGGTACCAATACAGGTGTCCCATCCCATAATTTCCATTCTTTCCAGTTTGTATTTTCAAATCCAAAAAAATTCTTGCTCCCCAGTATTGGATATACATCAACACCTATTATTTCTCTAAGATCTTCATCTATCTCGCCAAGTAACTGATATGGCTCTACTATCTTAACTGGTGTTTCTGGCTTATCCAAGCCTAATCTTTGTCTTATTTTGTAAATAGTACTTACATTTATACCTGTTGCCAGCCAACCCCCAAAATCAACAGGTAGTTTATCAGGCTGCTTATGTGCTAATGCTGTTCTGACTCTTTCCCTGGAATTCATAATTTTGCCACTCCTTTAATCTCTCAATTATTTATTAAAAATATAATCATATACTTCAGTTACATCTTCTCTTTCTGAGTTAATAAAGCCGGTTATTTTTTCTTCTATCTCCAGCATTTTGTTATACATCAATGTCATAGCTTTTATTGATATCCTAACTGCTGCTATGCTATCTTCATTTTTAGGCATAAGGTCCAGTCCCAGCCACTTATTATAATTACTTTTCTTTAACCAGTAGAATACTTCCATTGATTCATAAAAATTATCTGTGCCTACAATCATGTCGGTGTCAGCACCTCTTCTATGACATGTATTCCAGTGGGTGTGAAACAACATGTCTTCTTCTATCAATAAACTCACATCGCTACCAAGAGAGGCGTCAGCCATAAGAAGGTGCGCCATTTCTGGATTTATTCCAACTCTTGTATTGTCCTTTATTTCTTTCCTTAAATCTCTCACCAACAATATTGCCTCACCTGTTGTACCAAAATAAGTTTTTGCGGCTGGATCGGAAGGTTTATGTTCCAATACTATATTTCCTTCCGCTGAATTTAATGCTTCCAATAAACCATTTTTTATCAATTTTCTCTTTTCTATATGATTCGAATCAAATGCATAGGTAGTACCATCAGCAGCTGGCCAGAATATAGCAAAATCTCCTCCCTCTTCATTTTTTTGTAGTACCTCGTTCATCTTTAATGAAGTTATAATCCTTTCTATAGCAATCTTCCGCGTTTTAACATGCGGCGAGCTGAGGGATCCGTTCTTAAATATCATTTCATTGAATAGTCCTGGAATAACTGTAAGAATTTTCAGATTAAGATTCCTGGCTATATCTCTTATTTCATCAAATGAATCTTCTGTTACTTCATAGGGAAAATGTAACTCAATACCATCCACCAGACCAGAATCTCCTAATATTTTTATCCTTTCTTCTATTCCTATTCCATCCTTAAATTTCGAAGTAAATCTGTCTCCGCCCATGCTTTCAATAAACCATAATCCTGCTGATATTTTCCATGGCAATTTTTCCATTTTACCTCCTCAATTTTAATAATATCCTGACTTTCAATTATTATTTAATTTGCTTATCCTATGAAGTAGCTCATAGTTATTTTCATATACATCTTTATAGATCATATATCTTTCATGGTATGCTTCTTCTTTATTTTTTTTTGGCTCAAATATTTCACCATATTTTACTGTATTATCAATAGCAGCTTTATAAGAAGAATATATGCCACTGGCTATCCCTGCCAGAAGCGCTGCTCCCAGGCAGGCAGATTCAGTATTTTTTAAAGTCACAACTCTGATTCCTAATATATTTGCCTTGATCTGCAGCCACTGTCTGGATTTAGAGCCACCACCTATTGAAATCAATTCATTTATCTCTATTCCAGATTCCCTTAGTTTTTCTAAATTTAATCTGAGGTCATATGCATTACTTTCAAGTACTGCCCTGGATAGAATACGTTTATCAGTTTCTAGATCAAGGCCGATTATAATACCCTTTGAGTCAGGGTCCATGTAAGGGGTCCCGCTTCCCACCAGATGAGGCAGTATAAAGACATTTACGGGATCCGGATTCATTCTCTCTATTATTACATCATAGACATCCCTGTTTTCATTCCTGGCAACCAGTTTTTCTTCATAACAAAATTTATCCTTATACCATTTAAGGAGCAGGCCGCCAGAAAGGTTAAAAGTTATTGTCATATATTTATCAGCCACCACATACGGATAACAGGAGTAATTGTTTTTAAGCATAAGCTCATCCAGATGTATTTTATTGAAAACGGGTGTTATAACATCTGAAGTCCCGGTTGCATTCATAGCTTCCTTTTCTCCGATAATTCCGGCTCCGAAAGCACCGCAACCCTGGTCATGCCCTCCTGTGACTCCTACGATATTATTGTCGATTCCCAGATCCCGTGCGATTTTTAAGCCGACCTCTCCTACAACTTCTCCGGAAGGCTGAACTTCCGAAAGAAGCCCCCTGTCTATTTTTGCCTCTTTCAAAATAACTTCAGACCAGTCTTTATTAACAACATCAAATGCCATTGTCCTTGATGCAAGACAATAGTCTATAGTGGGTTTTAAGCCAAATTTTGAAAAAATAAAATCTTCAAAACATAGGAATTTATGTGTTCTTTTAAAAATATCCCTTAAATTTTTTTTGAACCATAATATTTTATTTATGCTGTACATCGGGTGGAGGGGCATCCCTGTTATTTCAAATATCTTTTTACTTCCAAGTCTTTCTTTCCAGAATTTATACTGGTCATATGTTCTTGAATCAAAAGTAACCACAGCGTTATACAGGCTATTTCCATTACCATCGATAGGAATAACTGCTTCCCCCTGACATGATATGCTGAATGCATTTATCTTATCTTTTTTAATCTTTAATGTTGAATTCCTGATTAATTCTTTGACATTCTTCCATATTAACTCTGCATCCAGTTCTACCCATCCTGTTTTAGGGTGGATCAAGGGATATTCCCTATATCCATATGAAAGAATATCTCCAAATTTATTGAATACAATTACTTTGCAGCCAGTCGTTCCTATATCTATTCCCAAAAGACTCATAGGCTCATAAATTATAGATTTTTATATTAAATACCTGGAAATTTTTTAGCCATTTAATAGTTTTTTAGCCACCAAATTATCCGTAATTAAAATATCAACCAGATTATTTTTTAAAGCCGATCTTATTGCTTCAAATTTATTCAGTCCGCCTGAAATACAAATTTTTGTCTTTATCTTTTTATAATCATCAAGATCGATTCCAATAATCCGGTCATCAAAATTTGTTTTTACTTTTTTGCCATTACTGTCAAAAAATCTTAAACAAATATCGCCAACAGCTTTCCTTTCTTTTGCCTCATTTATAATATCCTTTCCCTGCTGCAGGCTTGCAATTATGCGGGATCCCATATCGGGTATACCAATACTAATTATTGCCATATCTAAATTTTTAGTCATTTCGAGGACATCTTTTATTTCATCTTCCTTAATTATAAGATCCTTCGTTTCTTTATTTTTAACAATTGCAAGCGAGTTCATAAAATAATTTTCGGCATTGATTTTTTTAGCAAACTCCGTTGCCAATGATGAGGCACTTATATCATAATATAATTTTCCAACATTACCTATTAAATCAATAACTTTAATATTTTTAAAATATTTAGGTTCAAGGAACCTTACCATTTCATAGATGGACTGGCCCCATGCAATCCCTATTTTCAAATTATTTTTCAATAATTTACTGATTAAAGATGCTGCGCTTTTACCTATAATTTTCCTTATCAAATCTGTATCGTCATAGGGTACAGCAGTTACATAGACCATTTTTAAATTATATTTTGATTCTATCTCACCTTCTATTATCTTATTCTTGCCTACAATATCCCTTACTTTTATATTAACTATACCCAAATTTTCGGCTTCGTTAATAAACCTGGATATAGTTGCTGTAGATAAATTATAAATACCGGATAATTTCTTCTGGCTGAACTTATCTACATAATATAATTTTGCAATTTGGTATATTAATTCTTTCTTATCAGTTGTTTTATTCTTCATTTATCTTTTCTTAGAAAATCAATATATTCTTCCAGGTAGCAGATCTTTTTTCCTATTTCAGAAATAACTAATTCCATATAATTGATCCCTTCTTCTTCCGATGGATCATTTTCTGGTCTAATATGCTGCATTTCATTAAAATATTTATATTTAATATACCCAATTTCTAGAAGTTTTTTTAAAAAGGTAGGTTTCGCGTATTTATTCTTTGAAGTATCTACTTTTACGTTATTGTATTTCTTTTTAAGTATCTTTAGACTTGCAAGGATTAATGACGTTTCCTTGTAGGAAGTCCTTGCAATGCTGAATACTTCCCTGTCCAATTTACAAAAGTCAAGGAATGGATTTATATATAATACCGGCACATTATAATTATCAAATATCTTGCTTACTGCCAGTTTGATTGCCAGATCGTTATCTTTATGTATATTAATAATTACAATTTTTTCAAATTTTAACTGTATTAAATTATTTATTATATCCTGGATATAAGATGATAGAGACTCTAAATCAACACTAATAGTACCATAGATGTCCTTTGTGACCGCTGAGTGGCCGTAAGAGACTGTAGGCATTATAATAGAGTCAATTTTTTCTTCCAGTAAACTTACAAATGCTTCTGCAAGATATGTATCGGTCCCAAAAGGAAGATTGGGCCCGTGCACTTCCATACAACCTACCGGAATTAGTACAAACTTTTCTTTAACATCAAACTTTTTTAAACTGCTAAAATTTAGCTCAGAGTATTTCATTTTATTTTAAATTTTTAATGCCAGTTAAAATTAATCTTTAAAACTTTTAAATTTTAAAATTTTTTCTAATTTTTCAAATATTCCAGAACTTCATCAACTTCCTTATTTTCATGGATTATCATCTTTAGACCATTGATAACCTTCACAGGGTCATCCGCCTGCCATACATTTCTTCCATATGTGACACCATAGGCACCTGCATCAATGGCGTTTTTGGTCATTACCAGCACATCCTTGATTTCTGGTAATTTAGGCCCGCCTGACACTACAACTTTTGCAGGACAGGATTCTATTACTTCCCTATAAGTTTCAGGGTCACCGGTGTAGAAAGTTTTTACGATATCCACGCCCACTTCTGCCGCTGCCCTTGCAGCATATGAGACATATTTTGCAAGATACCTATCAGTCTTCTTTATGAGGTCTCCTTTAGGATATATATGTGATACCACGGGTAATCCAAATGAGGCGGCTTCTTTTGTAATTTTACCCAATTGTTTAAGTAATTCCGGTTGTTCCTTCCCGCATACTGTACAACCAACAGCTATGGCATCTGCTCCAAGTCTTACTGCCTCTATCACGTCGGCTAACTGAACATCATATGTCGGCTGGAATGGCGAAAAAGATGTTGCTTTCATTATAAATGGAATATTTGAAGGATATTTGCTTAGACATTTTTCTATAATCCCTTTTTGAAGGGTTATAGCTTCTGGTTTAGAATCTATAATCTTTTTTAAAGTTTCATCAATATTTTTTATTCCATCCAGCATGCCCCAGCCTATTGGATGATCGAGAGCTACTATAAGCGCTTTCCCGGATTTATTATTAAAAAGTCTCCTGATCCTGACTTCTTTTCCGTAAAATGACATTTTAACCTCCGCATGATGTAAATATAAAAAATTAATTTTTATCCAGGATTTTAATTTTTCTTGATGCTTCTTTAATAGCTTTTGCCGCTGTCTTCCTGTTCCGTAAGGCTTCATTATATTCATTACCAAGTATGGATAAATATTTTAAACCATGTCTGGAATATGGCCTTTCATCTCTCGCATATTTTCTATTCTGCCTTGTAACTTCTAATAAGTCCGGTCTGAAATGTTTATCCATGCTTTTATCTTTTAATACCTTCCTGCTTACAGTCTCAATTGCTTCGGATAACAATGCATCCTCAAGCTGTTGGTCTGGTGAACATAAAAATTTTGCTAATTCCCATGCAGCACCTTTGGCCTTTGACTTCTTTGGGATAGCATAAGCGGGCGCATATAAACCAGGGTGTGGTTTTCCGGAAGGTCCAGAAGGCACCATTACGCAGCGGGAGTTTTCAATTATTTTTCCACCTTTTTTATATAAGTTAGCAAATTCTGTGCCTACCTCTATTATCATCGCTGACCTGCCGCTTTTATAATAATTCAATGATTCTATCCATTCCATTTCAGGTTGTTCTTCCGGGCCGGCTTTTTGCAATAAATCAACAAAATGTTCCAGAGCAAAAATGTGTTCTTTGGACTCTATTGAACTATATCCTCCATCAAAATTAACCCCCCATGAAGGGGCCCATGTTGATGTAAATATCCAGCCGATATATCCTGCACCTGTCGCTCCTCTTGCTGTAATACCATAAAAATCCTTATAACCGTCTTCTATTGCTGCCTTCTGCACCTCACAAGCACTTTTATAAAGCTCTTCCATTGATGCAGGTACTTTTATTGAGTATTTTTCGAATAAATCAACCCTGTACATCAATACGTTACATACAAAACAGCCGGGAAGTCCATATATGCTCTTATCGATTGTGGAAGCTTTTAGTGACATAGGTTCAAAATCTTCCAGTTCATATTTATCACTATCAATAAATTTGTTAAGCTCCTCAACCCTGTCTTTATAGGCGTATTCTTTGATTATTATAGGATCCGCACATACAAGGTCATAAGGGGGGTCATCCTCGATAAAACTGCTTTCCATTTCGTTCCACATTTTATCAGTAATATCTGAAGAATTTAATTCATCCCATTTCAAATTAACCCTTACCCCTGTTAGGCCTTCAAACTTTTTCAAAGCATGAGGAAGATTTTGAAATGGGTGCCAGTCTTCCTGATAAAGATTAACACTTGTACCTTCTCTGAATTGTCTAAATTTTGGTTCTTTTGATTTTAAAGCTATAATTTACCTACAGCTAATTATTTATATTTTAAAAAGATTAAAATTTACTTATTCAGGATCCAATAATATTATTAACTTCTTTCTCTCCGGGTCAGAGTATGCAGAAGAACTGCGAGTATAATAATGCCACCTTCTGCAACGGGATTAAGATGGGAACTTACTCCAAGCAGTACCAGGCCGTTTGAGATCATGCCCATTATCGCAGCACCTATTAATGTCCCTACAATAGTTCCTCTTCCTCCAAATAATTGTGTTCCACCAATTACTACAGCTGCGATTACGTTTAACTCGAACCCCTGGCCTGCTAATGGAAAAGCAGAACCAACCTGGCCAACCAGTAAACCTGCACCTATGGCACAGAGTGCCCCTGTTACCATAAAAGATATTATTTTAACCCTTCTTACAGAAATACCCGTCAACTTTGCAGCTTCTTCATTGCCTCCTGTTGAATAGACATGGGCGCCAAATCGTGTTTTGCTCAGCACAAAGCTGGCAATAGCTATAATTGCTATCATCCAGAATATCTGGGTTGGTACTATACCTCCCAATTTACCCGAGGTAATCATCGGAAAAGGATGGTTTATGGGAAGGTAAACATTTATTGGCCATGCTCCACTTATCAAAAGTGCACCACCCCTCAGGATACTTAACATTCCAAGAGTTACAATAAAGGAGGGCATTCTGAAAACAGTCGTAAAAATACCATTCACCAGGCCTATTAAAGCACCTAAAAAAACTATAATAGCTAATGCTATCCATGGATTAACAGCAACCCTTGCAATAAGGTAAGCCAAAATAATAGCCAAAAATCCATAAATCGACCCGACAGAAAGATCAATCTCTTTAGCAATAAAAAGGAATGTCATACCTGTTGCAAGTATTGCTAAAATAGATATCTGCCTTGCTACTAGAAGTAAATTTTCCAGTGTCAGAAAATATGGTGACGCTACTGAAAGAACAATAAATAAAACTATTGCAGCTAAAAGGATACTAAATTCTCTTATATCCAAAATAGCAATAATCCCTTTTTTTCTTCTCTTAAAAAAATTCATATGGTCTCCTTCTTAATAAACCACTAAAGGTGCTCTGCGCCTACAATAAGTTTGACAATATCAACCGCATCCGTATTTTCTTTATTGCGTATTCCCACTAAACGTCCTCTTCGAAGCACCATTATACGATCTGCAACCGAAAATACATGTTCCATATTGTGACTGATAACAATCACTGCGATGCCCTGTTCTTTTAGTCTTTTAATCAGAGAAAGCACTTTTCTTGATTCAGCAACTCCCAGTGCAGCAACAGGTTCATCCATAATAACCAATCTTTTCTTTTCTCCGTAACGGATCGATCTTGTTACTGCGATAGCCTGCCGCTGTCCTCCTGAAAGCATCCCGACTTCAGTTTTAAGAGAGGGTATCTCAATGTCCAATTCTTTTAGAACTCTGTCCGCCTCTTTGGTCATCCTTTTTCTGTCCAATACCAAACCCTTTACTAATTCCCTTCCAAGAAATATATTTGACACCACATCTCTCTGGTCCACAAGAGCCAGGTTCTGGTAAACTACAGCAATTCCAAGAGACATTGAATCAAGAGGGTTGCGGATTGTAACAGGTGAACCATCTACCAATATTGTGCCTTTACTCTGTCTAAAAACCCCTGCTATGATATTTACCAGAGTAGACTTTCCAGCTCCATTGTCGCCAACAAGACCTACAACTTCTTCCGGGTAGAAAGAACAACTAACATCCTGGAGGGCTTTCACAGAACCGAAATTTTTACTTATCCCCTGAAGCTCGATCATCGGTTTTTGCTTTAGCTGAACTCCAGCAGTATTATTTTCTATTTCAGGTTCCATACCTTTTTCTCCATTTCTAATTTTTTACAAATATGCTGGTAAACTTCTAACCGGAATAATTAATTATTCTAAAATCGTACTATTAATTTACTATTTACAAATTATGTTAAAGTTTACCAGCAATTCTTCTTAAATAATAAAAATTAAGATACTTAAAAAACTTTTACTTTATTATTCCAAGCTCTTCTCCTCTTTTCTGCCATACAGCTTCTCTCTCAAGTACCTCTTCTATGTTTGTGCCATCTATTAGCTCAGCTCCGGTATCAACATCGCCAGCAGGTTGTTTTGCCATAAGGTATTGATACATAAGTGCAGAAGTTATAAAGCCCTGACCATAGGGGTTCTGGCCGATCGTAAAGTCGACAGCACCATCCTGAATTCCCATCAGGACAGCTTCCTCTGTATCGTATCCGCCTACTGCAAATTTTCCTACAAGATCTTCTTTCTTTGACCAGTTAGCAATAAAGCCATGGGTAAATTCAGAAGATAACCAGCCTACAATTTCGTCTTTTTCAGCTGCCCATTTAGCTTCAAATATAGAAATTGCTTCTGTCTCGTCTGAAGAAGTGGCCAGATCTTCTGTAGTATAACTGGTACCGAACTCCTCGTTATATCTTTCAACACCCTGTGATCCACCCAGGTTTCTGGCTTCCAGGGCAAAATGTCCTGGAGCAAAGTTAGACATAACTATTTTTCCATCTTTTCTGCCAGTATGTTCCTCAACATATTTGCACAGCTCATATCCGGCAACATTTCCAGCTTCTATAAAATCCTGTCCCACATAAGCAACGCCTGTTGCTTCTTTAACTCCGGGTGCTCTTGTATTAAATAATACTACAAAAATTCCTGCATCCTGTGCTTCCTTGATAGGTTTATTAAAAGATTCAGAATCAACAGCCGTGAAAGCAACTGCATCTGGCTTGGATTGAATTACACTGTACTGTGTTTCTATTGTACCCTGAACATCGTGTACTGCCGGACCGATTAGCTCTGCATCCCAACCAGTCAACGATGCAAAATCTTTAAGTCCTACTGCTATAGTAGCAAAAAATGGATTTAAATCATGTGTTACAAAAACCACTTTCCATTCACTTTCTGCAACAGGTTTTTCTTCTGCTGCTTCTTCTGCTGCTTCTTCTTTACAGCTGATACCAAAAACTGTAATAGACAAAACAAATACTATTGATAACATCCATATTAGTATTTTTTTCATTTTACTTCCCTTCTAAATAAGGTATTAATAAAAAACCTGAATTCCACAAAAAATTAAATTTTTTTAATATCACCTCCCATCATAGAATTTTGCTTATAAAAATTTTTCACCTCCAATCATATCTAACCTTTTATCAATCTGATAACTATACTGTCAGTGGAAACTTATTTTATTTAAAATTATTGTACCCTCAAAAATTAAATTTATTACAATTAATAATGTATATTATTACATAATCTATCATAAATAACTAATTTTGTAAATGTACTATTTGTGTTAATTTTCATTAACAACCTATCAAAAAACTTCACACAATATTTCTATAATTTTTCAAAGACTCTTTCCTTAAAACTTTCTTATAACTTAAATAATTGTCTGGAAAAAATTCTCCAGCACTATCGCTACACCGCCGAAAGCAGGTGCTGCTGAACCCAGATTTGATTTTTCTATCTTGACTTTTTTCTTAATTATTTTCTTTGACCTGGAAAGTGCTACATTTATAAAAGGCTCAATCAAAATATTTCCCGCTTCTATAAGATTTCCACCAATTATGACCTTCTCTGGATCAAAAAGGTTTAATAAATTTGCACATGCTATTCCAAGAATTCTGCCTGTCTCTGAAATTATATCAATTGATAGTTGGTCCCCTTTTATTGCTGAATCTATTATATCATCTATTATTTCATATTCATTGAATTTATAGAAGTCATCGATATTGACCGATGTCGAAGCTCCTGTTTTAACACCTTTCATAAATCTTTTTATTATTGCCCGGTAGGAAGTGTAAGTCTCGACACAACCGTAGGACCCGCAATGACATTTTTCTCCATTAATATCTATAATGCTATGACCGACATCAGCAGCAACCTTGTTGGATCCTCTATAAACCTCGCCATTTATCAAGACCCCGCAGCCTGTACCACGTCCGGCATAGATATATAAAATGGATTCCTTATTCTTTGCTGAACCAAACCACCATTCAGCAAGAGCAATTGAATTTGCATCATTTTCTACATAAACAGGTAAACCGAAATATTTAGAGAATAATCTTTTCAGATTTAATCCCACACCACCAATATTTGGCGAATCATATATTTCTCCGGTCAGATTATTGATTGTTCCAGGAAAACTTATCCCGATACCTATTATTTTTTCTTTTACCCCTTTGCTTTCATCCAATAAATCACTTATAGCTTCAAAAGCCTGTGGAACAATATCTTTTTCTATCTCGTTTCCTTCAATTTTAAAGCTTCTCTGCTCTATCACCGTAGCCTTTAAATCAGTTAATAATACATTAATTTTATATCTCCCCAGATTTAATCCCAGTATATAATGGTTGTTTGAAACTATATTATATTTATCCGGTCTTCTTCCCCCGGTAGACTTATCTTTTTTTGAGTTTATAACCAGTCCTTCAGTCATTAATTCATCCAGCATATTTGAAACGGTAGCCCTGGAGAGGGAACTTCTCTTTGATAATTCTAGAATTGTAATTGGTCCAAATCTTTCAACCAATGCAGCAACAGCAATCTTGTTATATGCTTTTAATTCAGAAACATCTTTACCCAGTAATTTCTTTAAATCCATTGTAATTAAAAAATACTTATAAAAACTATTATTATAAGTTTTTAGATGATTAGAAAATATTTCACAATATGTATAAAAAATTATCCTTTTAATTGAATTTTGTCAAGTACTTTTGATTACTCTTGTTATAAATACCTTCAGATATATCAAATTTAAATATAAGTTGCTTATAAATTAATATATTAACGCGTTACATTTAGATAACTGTAAAGATGCTATTCTTGAATATAAATCGAATTTATTTTTTTCTAACCATTGAAAATGCTATGGTAAAAAGAATATGGTTTGAGAACTGTATTGTTTGTTTATTAATCCATGAAGTCCTTGAGCACACTGCTCCTGTTAGGATGCCTTAATTTACCAAGGGTCTTGGATTCTATCTGCCTTATTCTTTCCCTGGTAACGCCAAACTCCCTTCCCACTTCTTCAAGAGTCCTGGGATGACCGTCCTGGAGACCAAAACGCAGCTGTATCACTTTTCTTTCACGGTCATTTAGGGTATTTAGAACTTCATGAAGCTGTTCCTGAAGCATTGTAAACGATGCTGCATCCGAAGGTGCTTCAACCTCAGAATCTTCTATAAAATCGCCCAGATGGCTATCTTCTTCTTCACCTATCGGAGTCTCAAGTGAAATAGGCTCCTGTGATATCTTCATTATTTCTCTAACTTTCTCAACAGAAAATTTCATCTTCTTTGCTATTTCTTCCGGTGTTGGTTCCCTGCCTAATTTTTGAAGCAGCTGCCTCTGGACCCTTATAAGCTTATTTATGGTTTCTACCATATGTACAGGTATCCTTATCGTCCTTGCCTGATCTGCAATTGCCCTTGTTATGGCCTGCCTTATCCACCAGGTTGCATATGTAGAAAACTTATATCCTTTCCTGTAATCAAATTTTTCCACTGCCCTTATCAGGCCCAGATTACCTTCCTGTATCAAATCAAGAAAAAGCATGCCCCTTCCAACATATTTTTTGGCAATACTCACAACAAGTCTTAAGTTTGCTTCTACAAGGGCCCGCTTTGCATCATGGTCTCCTGCTTCTATTCTTCTGGCCAGCTGAACCTCCTCATAAGCAGTAAGCAGCCTTACTTTCCCTATTTCCTTCAGGTACATTCTTACGGGATCATTTGTAGGAGATTTTATCGAGAGGTCAAGTTTTCTTTTTGTAAAATCTTTTTCTATCTTCTTTGTCTGTATGATATCAATATTATCTGCATCTTCGTCAACTATTTCTATTCCAAGGTTTTCAAAAACATCGTATATATTATATATCTGCTCCTTCCTCAGTTCTATTTCTGAAAGAGTTTCTGTGATCTCTTCTGTGGTAAGCATACCATCTGCTTTTCCCTTGGTTATAAGAGCCTTTACTTCTTCCAGTTTAAACTCAGATCCCCTTTTCATATTCTGTACCCTCGAAAAAACTAAA
>CAYOLB010000316.1:0-6798 GCA_964404675.1 uncultured Atribacterota bacterium
ACCTGCATACCATATACCTTCAATCAAGATACTATTATCCAAGGTATGGCTAAGAATGAAAGAGTTTATTGTAATTGCCTGGCCTTTATTGATTATTGGAAGTGTTGTTTTAAGTTTATTGCAACATTGGGATCTGGAAGGATTCATAAATCAACTGATATCGCCAGTTACTCTATTGTTAGGATTACCGATTGCCGTTGGTGTAACATTGATATTTGGTGTATTAAGAAAAGAATTATCGATGGTTATGCTGATTCAAGCTCTGGGAGTTACTGATATAAGTACGGTAATGAGTGCAACACAGATTATGACTTTTACAATTTTTGTTCTTTTTTATGTACCTTGTGTAGCAACTATCGCTGTTTTAATCAAGGAAATTGGTAGCAAAAGAACTATATTTACTATTATCTTTACCTTTCTTATTGCAATTATATTAGCGACAATAACCCGTTTTGTTTATTAATATATTTTATTAAAAGTATTTGTTATTTTTTGGTATTATTGTCGGTTTTTTCTGAATAAGCCATTTCTTTATCAAGGAAATAACTTATAACTGTCCTTATCCCGACAATACTTGCCAGGATAGTAATTTCTTCAAGGCTTGGCTGGCTGATGGTAAGGATAATATCGGCTGCTATCAGAAATTCTAAGCCCAGCAAAAGATATGAACCAAAACGATGGCGCAGTATAGTGCGCTCATAATATGGTTTTAAGCCCTTAAATCGCCTAATCTCTAATTTTATTAGATCAATAAATATAATAATAGCACCCCATGTGATAATTAGTACTGCCACAATACCGATAACAGTGGAAACTATATTAACAATATAAACTAGTAATGCAGGTTTTACCATTTAAATATTCTCCTTAAATACATGAATTAAAAATAAAAATTATGTATCTTGAGAAATTTCAATAATTGTTATTCATTTAATAGTTATTACTATTTTAAATAGCTAACAATAATTTTGCAACTAGATGATTTTTGAGACTTGTATCAAATATAAATTAGCAATATTGATTAATGTAAAGTAATAAAGAGTAAATATTATGTTATAATCAAAATAATATATTTTTATTATTATTGGTAATAATGTGAAATCAGAAACAGAACGTTTTAGTTTAAGAAAAAAGATTGATCTATCACCTAATCAAATATTGGTACTAGGTTTTTTATCGATAATTATTATAGGAACCTTTTTACTTCATCTTGATGCAGCTTCCAGCAGAGAAGGGTCAATAAAATGGATTGACGCCTTATTTACAGCCACTTCAGCTACTTGTGTTACCGGTTTAATTGTTTTAAATACTGGTAATGATTTCTCTCTCTTTGGACAATGGGTGATACTTATTCTTTTTCAGATTGGCGGATTGGGCATTATGACTTTTTCAACGATGTTTGCTTTTCTTTTAGGTAGAAAAATCTCTCTCCGGCAGCGACTAATTATGCAGGAGTCCCTAAACCAGTTTTCTATTGGGGGATTAGTGCGCTTAGCTAAATATATTATAGTTTTCACAATCTTTTTTGAAGGCTTAGGAACGTTTTTTTTGTATTTAAATTGGCATAACTTTACAAGTAGTCATTCTACTCTTTTCTTGTCTTTTTTTCATGCTGTATCAGCTTTTTGCAATGCAGGTTTTTCTTTATTCGGTGACAGTCTGGAGCAATTTAATTTAAGTATTAGTATAAATTTAATATTTTTGATATTAATTATTTTTGGTGGAATTGGTTTTTTAGTCTTGGTTGAGCTTTATGAGTTTCCAAAAAGGCACAAATTATCTTTACATACTAAGCTGGTGTTAGTTGTCACAATAATATTACTTGTTATAGGAACTTTTGGAATTTTTCTTTTAGAAAGAAATAATAGCAATACTTTACAGCCATTAATATTAAAGGGAAGAATTCTTGGCTCTTTATTTCAATCTGCTACAGCCAGGACAGCAGGATTTAGTACTATTTCCATTGGTCTGTTAGGGAATGCCAGTTTGTTGCTTCTGATAATATTAATGTTTATCGGCGCATCCCCCACATCTACCGGAGGCGGGATTAAGACAACGACATTTTCTCTTGCTTTATTGTGGATGTATTATACTTTGAAAGGTCGAAGACATCTTTATTTGTTTTGTAGACAGATATCAGATAAAATATTAAATAAAGCATGGGCGATATTGATGCTCTCTCTTAGCTGGATTCTGCTTATGACTTTATTGATTTCTTATTATGAAAAATTTGATTTTATTAAATTATTATTTGAAGTTGTTTCTGCCTTTGGAACAGTTGGACTTTCTACCGGAGTAACAAAATTATTATCCCCAGCAAGTAAAATTATTATTATACTAACAATGATTTTAGGCAGGCTTGGGCCACTTTCACTGGTAATATCGTTGATTCCTGATAGGCATCCAGAGTCAATTCAATATCCAGAAGAACATGTAATGGTTGGTTAAATCTTTTATGTTTAAAAAGAAGGGAAAATTATTATGAAACAATTTGTTATTTTTGGTTTAGGAAGTTTTGGTTCAGCAGTTGCTACTACCTTAGTTGAACTTGGTCATGAAGTATTAGGGGTTGACAATGATATGGAGAAGGTAGATATGCTAAAAGATGTTATAACTAAAGCAGTTAAAGTCGATATAACGGACGAGAAGGTTTTAAAGGAACTGGGAGTTAAAAATTTTGATGCCGCTATTGTCAGCCTGGGGACGGATTTAGAGGCAAGTATACTTATTACCATTATGTTAAAAGAGATAGGATTAAAATATGTTATCACTAAAGCTAATAGTTTGCTACATGGGAAGGTACTGGAGAAGATAGGTGCAGATAGGGTTGTATATCCAGAAAGAGATGAAGGAATCAGGATTGCCAGAAGTCTGATTATGCCTAATGTGAAAAATCAGATGGAATTATCCCAACAGTATAGCCTTATCGAGATAGCAGCATTGCCTGTTTTTTGTGAAAAAACTTTAGGTGAACTGGACTTGCCTGGTAAATATGGAGTTACATTATTAGCTATTCGCAGGGGGAATCAATTTACTTTTTCGCCTACTGAAAGGCATACTATTACTGAAAATGAAAATCTTATTCTGGTGGGGGAAAACAAAAAGATTGATCAATTGATTACAAAATTCAAGGCCTCAGTTGAGGATAAGAAGAAAAAATCTAGCAATAGCAATGGTAATAGTAAGAAGAAAATTTCTAGCAAAAATAAAAAAGATGAGAAATAAAAATTTTTAACCCAAAGAAAAATATTATTAATTAACTATTATAAATCATAGCCATTTTTTCTTTTTAAAAAAGAGCAGCATGCCAAGTCCAATAAGAACCATGGCTCCAAGCACTATAGGATAGCTCCATTTCCAGGATAATTCCGGCATATACTCAAAATTCATTCCATATATACCTGCAAGGAAGGTTAATGGGATAAAAATAGTGGCAATAATGGTTAATACTTTCATAACTTCATTCATCCTATTGCTTACACTGGAAAGATAGATATCCAGCAAACCTGAAATCATATCTCTAAGTGTTTCTACAGTTTCAACTACTTGGATCGTGTGATCATAAATATCACGCAGGAATAACTTGGTATTTTTTTTAATTAATTTAGACTCATCCTTCTCTAATTTACCAATTACTTCCCTGAGCGGCCAGACGGCATTTCTTAAGAAAATTAAATTCCTTTTTATTTGATGAATAGTGTGAAGATTATCCGGTGAAGGCTGGTTAATCAAAACATCTTGCAGGGATTCTGACCTATCACTTAATTTTTCTAAAACCAAAAAATATTGGTCCACAATTGAGTCTAACAAAGCATAAATAAGATAATCAGAACCACTTTTCCTGATTTTTCCTATTTTATTTTTTATCCTCTGGCGCACAGGATTGAATACATCGCCTTCTCTTTCCTGGAAAGAAAGCACTATATTGTCTGTTATTATAAGGCTGATATGTTCTATAAGAATTTCCTGTTCATCATCCCTCCAATAAATCATCTTAAGGGCTATGTAGATATAATTCGGAAAATATTCTATCTTTGGCCTCTGATCGGTATTCATAATATTTTCTAATGTTAATGGATGTATTTGAAAGGACTTTCCGATTTGTTCAATAATATCAGTTTGATGAATACCATCGATATTAATCCAGGTTATTGTAGGTTTTTCCAGATAAGAAATGCATTTTTCGATGCTGTCCACTGTTTTTTCTTCTAATTGTTCGGGAGAATAATCAATCAAAGATATCTTTGGATTTTCCAAAAATTTTTCACCAATATGAACCGGGGTTCCCGGGGTTAAACCGATAGATTTACCTCTTTTTTTAAAAAATTTAGCCAGAATTTTTTCACACTCCTTTTTCCCTGATCGTTCAATAATTAATTAGTCCGGTGCTTTGTTGTTATTTGTAAAATCCTTTTCTGATTGTTCATCTTTTTCAATTTTACTTGGCTCAGGACGTGTTTTTCTAATCCGTGTCAATGTATTAAAAAGAAAGCTGGTAGCCAATCCGGCAATAAATGTAATAATAAGGATTAATGCCAGAGAGCTTTCTACTCGCCAAATAATAAAGCTAACTGTAACCGGCACAGCGTTTTGTAGTGCAAATATGACAGCTAACACGGCAATAAAGGCTGCAATAAATAAATATGCTTGCACGATATCCTCCTTTTTTAATAGTAAATATATAAAACAGTTATATCATATTATTTTACTGTCTTATCTACTGTTTCTTCTTTTTCCAGAAAAAGAGTTTGAGTAGGATAGGCAAACTCAATTCCTCTTTTCTCAAATTTTTCCTTCATCTTAAAATTAATTTCCTGTTGAATATCCATATATCTATTATAATCTTTACTATTTACATAGTATACTACTTCAAAGTCCAAACTGGAATCTCCAAAAGCTGCGAAGTGAACACGATCTAATGATACTCCGCTAATTTGTTGTATTATTTCCGTTATTATGACAGGTATTTCTTTTAATTGTTCTAAACTAGTTTGATAGATAACACCAAACTTGAAGAGGACTCGTCTTTTTCTCATCCTCTTATAGTTACGAAGACGTGAATTTACCAGATCAGTATTAGAAAAAATGATTTCTTCCCCACTTAAGCTCCTAATATGAGTGGTTTTTATGCCAATGTTTTCTATAGTGCCTACAAAAGTATCAATAGTAATAAAATCTCCGATTTCAAATGGGTGATCAAAAAAGATGACAAAATAACTGAATAAGTCACCCAATATATTTTGAGCAGCAAGGGCAACAGCTATACCACCAATTCCCAGACCTGCAACCAGTGCTGATACCTTTATCCCCAGGTTATCTAACAGAATGATAAAGGCAATCATCCAAAGGACAATCCTGAAAAAAGTTTCAACACCCCGAATTGCTGTTATGCGAGTTGCATTGCTTTCCTTTTTAATCCAATAATTTTCTAGAAAATAAGAGAATATGGATAAGAAAAATCGGACACCAAAGAATATAAGCAGTGCAATAATTGCAATATTAACCATTTTTTCTAATGGTGAGGGAATTTTTAATTGTGAAAACCCCAAGTAAAATGCACCAAAATAGAGCAGATTAACAAATGGCTTTATTTTATTTTGAAAGGCTTCTACAAATTTATCATCTATTTTAGTAGTGCTTTTCCGGGCAAAAGAATGTAATATTTTAATTAAAAATTTTTTTGATATATTTATTACCAATAATAATAATAAAAAGATGCCCAGTGCGACAATATAATCGATTATTCGGTTACCAAAATATATTTGTTGTAAAAAATCATCTAACATAGAAACCCCAGATTTTCAATCTTTTGTGATTTATTAATAATATTTTAGTATATTATAATTATGCAAGCAAATAGAAGTGAATTAAATAGTACTATACTATGGATAAATCTGATTAAAAAGTTGATTAGCAATTTCCTGGTCAAGTTCTTTTAGTATTTTATATTCCTCTAAGGCCTGGTTTCTTTCTTCAAGAATTAGAAATGTTATGCCAAGACCATAATGAGCATAAATATAGTCCGGATTGATGCGGATTGCTTCCTGAAAAGCTATCTTTGCATTTTTGTAGTCTTCCAATTTTTGGTAAGTCCACCCTAAGGCATAATATGCATCAGCATCATCAGGAGTCATTTCTATCACCTTTTCGAATGTTTCAGCAGCTTCCTGGTATTGGTTGGTTTCATTGTATGCCCATCCCAGGTTATAGTAGACATTTGGGTAATCAGGATCAAGTTCAATAACTTTTTGGTATGATTCAATTCCTTTCTCAAATTGACCATCTTTATTGTAAAGCCATCCCAGGTAATAAATGGCATCAATAAATTCTTCATTATTTTGAACTGCTTTTTCGAAAGATTCTATTGCTTGGTTGGTATTTTCAAGTAATTGATAAATTTTTCCAATTTGAAAATAGATTTGATCAGCTTCTTCAGGTAAATAGTGAGCAGCTCTCTCTAAAGCGGCAATTGCCTCTGAATTACGTTCCAGGTTTTTGTAAATAAGACCTAATTCATGGAAAGCCGGTCCATAGTCAGGCTTAATTTCCAAGGTATGGTTTAATGTTTGAATGGCTTGCTCAAATTCTCCTATTTCTTTGTAGCAAAGTCCTAAACCGTAATAAGAATGATAATCATCAGGGGCAAGTTCTAAAGCTTGCTGAAAAGAGTTGATTGCAGGATTTATATTCCCTGTTTTAAAATAAGTTAGACCTAAACTGTAGTGTGCATCGGAGAAATCGGGGTCAATCCTGATTGTTTCTTTGAATGATTGTATGGCACTAGAATATTCTTTCAAT
>CAYOLB010000317.1:0-3633 GCA_964404675.1 uncultured Atribacterota bacterium
AAAACAAATGAACTGGCTGCAGGCAGTAGCAGAAGGAAGCATTGACTTTGCTGTAGAATCGACAATTAATTCTTCAGCAGTTATTAAATCACATAACCTATTCTCTCTCCCATTCTTTATAAACACATTTAAAAATTTAGACAGGATAGAATACGGCAAAGCAGGACAAATGTTAATTGATGAAATGGAAAAAATGCAGGTAATTACATTAGCCTGGGGTGAAAATGGATTCCGACAACTTACCAATAGTATTAGACCTGTAGAAAGTCCTGAAGATATGAATGGCTTAAGGGTTCGAGTATGTCCAACCGCTATATATGACGACATATTTAAACAATTAGGCGCAGATCCAATTCATATGAACTGGGCTGATGCTGTAACAGGGTTTCAGCAAGGCGCTGTAGATGGTCAGGAAAATCCTTATGGTGTCTTATTGCCAGTGAACATTTGGGAATACCACAAATATATAACTAACTGGAATTATTTGGCAGATCCACTGGTATTTTGTGTTAACAAGAGAGTTTGGGACTCCTTCCCGGATGTTATTCAGCTAGCAGTCCAGGAGGCAGCCAGAGAAGCTGCAGAATGGGAAAAAGCATATGTAAGAAGAGGTCTTGACGGAGATGTGTCAATTAATATCTTAAGAGATAAATTTGGCTATGAACCAGAAATCGTTGATCAAATTGAATATGTAAAAAGCAAAGGTGCAGATGTTGTTGACCTAACTCCGGAACAATTAAATACATTTATCGAAGCAACTCAACCGGTTATGGATAAATGGGTTGATATAGTCGGTAAGGATTTAGTAGATGCCGCTATTGATGATATGACTAAATAATAATTTCAAACATATAGCTATTATAGGGGGGATATGAACTATTCCCCCTATTTGTAAATATTGAGGAGATATAATGATGAAAAAATTCAAAATTATACCTGAAGAATTAATATCAGCAATTTTGTTGGCTATTATGGCTTCTATTGCTTTTATCAATGTTATCAGCCGATGGTTTCTCCATCTATCATTGGCTTTTACGGAAGAGATTACTATTCATTTTTTTGTCTGGATGACTACATTAGGAATTGCTATTGCCTTTGAGAGAAGCGCTCATTTAGGTATGGTTACAATATACGAGAGACTACCAAAAATTCCAAGAAAAATTGCATCAGCAATTTCCGCCATTATAGCTATTTCTCTGTTCCTCCTTGTTAATTATTATGCAATCAGGGAGATTTATATGGACATCACAATTTTTAAGATGGAAAGTGAGGCATTAAGAATCCCTCAATGGATTTATACTATGGGCACTCCAATTTTTTCTTTATTTGTCTTTAAAAATATTATCAAAGGTACAATCAAAGAATTTAAGCAAATTGATAAGGAGGCTGAATAATGGAGGTTTTAATTTTATTTGGCATTTTCTTTATACTTTTATTCATTGGAGTCCCTATTGGTACAGCAATAGGTTTTGCTTCTATTTTTGCCATCTGGCAATTTGATATAGGAGTTACTATGGTCTCAAGGAACTATTCTGCCGGCATTGCTAAATTCCCACTTATAGCTATACCTTTCTTTATCTTAGCCGGAACTTTGATGTCAAAAGCAAAGATGGCACAAAAGATATCTGATTTAGCTACCATTGTAGTAGGCCGTGCTGCAGGAGGGCTTGCTATTGCAGGGATTATAACCTGCCTTTTTTGGGGAGCTGTATCTGGTTCTGGTCCAGCTACTACTGCAGCAGTTGGCCTTACCATAATCCCAGCAATGATAAAACAGAATTATGATAAAAACTTTGCAGCTACAACTATTGCTGCTGCCAGTGGTTTGGCAATTATAATCCCACCAAGCATTGCCTTTATTATCTATGGAAATGTGACAGGTGTTTCTGTCGGAGCACTATTTTTAGGAGGAATTATCCCTGGATTATTTATTGGATTTTCTCTAATGGTTGCAGCTTATTTTATTTCTCGCGAGAGGGGTTTTCGGGGAATACGTGAACGAGGCTCTGGCAAAGAAATATTGCATACTTTAAAAGATGCCATTTGGTCTTTGTTAGCTCCAGTTATTATTCTTGGAGGAATTTATGCGGGTATTGCCACTCCAACTGAAGCTGCGGTATTTGCTGTATTTTATAGTATTTTCGTAGGATTATTTGTCTATAGAACTCTAAATTTCAAAAATTTATATGAAGCTTTGGTAGGAACTGTAGTAACCTCTTCGGTTGTTATGTTTGTAGTGACGTTTGCCACCCAATTTTCGATTGCTGCTGCTGTTCTTGGAGTTATCGATACTATTGCCGAAACAATTATCCAGATTGCCAAAACTCCAATTGTAATTTTACTACTGGCTAATGTTGCTATTATTATAGCTGGTATGTTTCTGGACGCAATTTCTATAACCTATGTCTTCATGCCAATTTTCATGCCAATTTTAGTTTATTATGAAATCGATCCTCTTTTCTTCGGCGTCATCTTTGTTATTGCACTATCAATCGGGCAAATAACGCCACCAGTAGCAGTTAATCTTTATGTAGCTGCAAATTTAGTGAATACTACTATGGATAAATTAACCAAGGAAATTTGGCCATATTTAATTGCTGCAATAGTAGCTCTTATTATTCTGACATTTTTACCACAAGTTAGTTTATGGATTCCAGTATCAGCAGGCCTATACTTTCCATAAAACAAAAATAATAAATAAAAAGCACTTGTATGAAATTTTTAAAACAAACCAAACAAGTGCTTTTTATTTACAAAAAATATTTTTTATCAATATTTATTTAATAATAAACTAATTGTTGTAATCATTATATTTTAATCTATTTTATTAAATATTATCTGTTTTTTGTTTTCATCAAATTCAACTTCGACCTTATCTTTTTCCTTTATTTTACCTTCCAGCATTTCTAATGCCAATGGATCTTGTACATATCGCTGAATAGTCCTCTTTAAAGGCCTGGCACCATATTGAGGATCAAAACCTCTCTCTGCCAGTATTTCTTTTACTGCTGAACTTACATTCAATTTTATTTTCTTTTCTTTTAGACGATTTTTAAGAATATCCAGTTGTATATCAACAATTTGGATAATTTGTTCTTTGTTCAATCGATTAAAAGTAATAATTTCGTCGACTCGATTTAAGAATTCTGGTTTAAAATTATCCCTCAGAGCCTGATTTATGTGTCTGGTCATCTCTTCCTTGTTATTAGAATTCATTTTATAGATATACTCACTGCCAATATTAGAAGTCATAATTAAAATTGTATTTTTAAAATTAACAATTCTACCCTGTCCATCAGTTAATCTTCCATCATCCATAATTTGCAGCAATATATTAAATACATCATTATGTGCCTTTTCAATTTCATCAAATAAAATAACCGAATAAGGTCGACGTCTAACCATTTCAGTCAGTTGCCCACCTTCCTCATAACCAACATAACCAGGAGGTGCTCCAATCAATCTTGCCACACTATGTTTTTCCATATACTCTGACATATCAATTCTAATCAATGCATTCTCATCATTAAAAAGAAATGCAGCCAAACTTCTAGCAAGTTCAGTTTTACCTACTCCTGTAGGACCCATAAATATAAAAGATCCTACCGGACGATTAGGATCAGAAATACCTAC
>CAYOLB010000318.1:0-2680 GCA_964404675.1 uncultured Atribacterota bacterium
TGTATAACTTTTCAGGCCATTTTTTACCTCATCAAGAATTTTATATAAATTATTCCTTGCTTTGCTTGCTGAAATTGTTTTCATTTTACATCACCAAAACATATGGTACTAAATTTAGTACCATATGTCAAAGAAAGTTATTATTTTGTATATTTATATATATGCATAAATTATCTATAATTATTTTTATTTGATATATCAACTTAAAAAAAGGACCTTTTGAAAAATATGTAGTTAAAAGATTTTTAGAATTTGCAGGAGTGGGAATAAAAATATCAACAATGGCAGCAAATATTCTGGTAAGAAATTTTAAAGTACCTCTAAAAGACCATACCTGTATTGACATATCCCCTGATGTACAGGTAGCAAGGGTATTCAGAAGAATAGGATTTATACCTAAAGATGCAACAAGGGAACTTTTAATTTATACTGCAAAGGAAATTTATCCAGAATATCCCGGAATATTTGATACCATCTGCTGGGATATTGGTAAAAACTGGTGCAGGCCTAAAAATCCAAAATGCTGGCAGTGTTATTTAGAGAAGTACTGCCCTAAGGTTATATGAAAAATATTAATTAAGTTACTCTAAAGTCCCCCCTAATACATATATTTAACATAAGAAAAAATTTTTTTGATTTTTCTACCCAGGTTGCAAACTTTATTATAAATTTTATTTATTATAACTTTATAATACATATTTATTAAAATTATTTAATATTATTTAATATAACATATTATTGAACTAATTATTATTATTGTCAAGTCTGCTAAAATTATCCATATTTTATAAAATGTTTTATATAAGTGTATAGAAAAGCCATTTAAAGACTATAGACGGGATGCCTCAGGATGCAAAATTTCGTAACAATTATTAAGGTAATAAGAATATGATTAATCTCGTTTTTTATAATTGATTAAGATTTTTTACTTCATATGAAAAGACAACCCACTTAGATAAGAAGTGAGTTGCCTTTTTTAAGATATATTACTTTAATAACTTAATGAATCACTTTAGGATCAAAAGGGTAAGTATTATTATCTCATCCTCACCCACATCGGGAAACTCTGAAAGGATATCACTTTTTAGCCGGGAAATATTGGAATCCGTAAAACGGCCGTCTGTTCTTGCTCTCTGACAGGCACTGTAGACTATCTCATCAAATCCGCTTTATGTCAATTGCTACCCTCATCCTGTCATCTAAGAATCAAAACCGGACTATTTTTTACCAATTTAAAAATCAAAACCGGACTGGACATCTTTACTAGAAATTAGGAATATTTAAATCTTGGTTCCTAACAGTCTGGATGCCAACAAGTTTTTTATTATACCAGAACCTGACCTCAGCAAGCCCAGATTTCTTATCAGGAACAATTCTTAGGGTTACTTTCTCTCTTAAGGGCACCCCTGATACAGAAAGTTCAAGTTTGTTTATTGAAATCTTTCTGTAGGCATTTACAGTTCTTTCAACCCTTAAAGCAAATATATCCTTTGTTGATTCAAACGGGTGTGGTACCGCAAATTCCCTAAAAAGCGATCTTTTATCATCAATTGCCCTGTAGAACCTTATGTCAGGAATCTCTCCAGTCACGCTGTGCACCTGATAGCTGTTGTAGCGGGTAAGCTCATCTAAAAGAACTGCCCTTGCATCAGATATATTATTTATCCCTTCCCTGGCACAGGTACGAACTATCCTGTCCTGGAGCCAGCGGTACGGACGTTCAATTTTACCTTTTGCTTGTGCAGACATTGCATAGATAAGCTTTATCTGCAATTCTCCTAAGACCTGCTTAAACTGGGGATCTACCTCATCCGTAACCTTGTAGTGGTTCCTCCAGAAGGAATCTCTACCCTGGACAAATCTAAATATTGAATGGCAGTCAACATAGTAGGATAGTGGAATTCCGTATTTTAGGATGGTAGCTTGGGTAGCTTCAATATGGGCCCAGCTTGATTCACTCTCCAGGAGATCGCCATAGAGTATCTTTCGGCTGTAGTCATCCAAGGTGGTGATAAGATACCACTTGGCATCTGCATACGGGCTCCACTTGTGGTGGGAGCTGTCATGCTGAAGGAGCTCTCCCGCGTAGTTTGACAGAACCTGCCGGTCGTGGGCTTTTTTCTTTTTTGCTTTGCTGTAGAATCCATATCTTTTAGCCCGATCAATTATTGTTGGAAGTGATACCTTGTGGCCGTATCCAGAAGCAAGCCTGTCCTTTATGTAGCTGTAGTTGTAATACTTTATTGTGTTAGAGCTATCTTCAATCAAGCTTTTATCAATATAGAGTTCTGCAAGTATATCGTCTTCAACTTCACTTGAAATCTTTCTGTTAATAGATTCCCTCTGGTAATCAATGGAAAAAGAAGATGTTTTCTTTCTGTAGGCTTTAAGTATCTCAAAGAATCTTGAGCGTCCTATTTTTAAAATTGAAAGTATATAGGGAAGCTCGATTTCTTTTTTCATATACCTTTCAAGTAATGCCTTTACCTGGCTGTCTGAGAATCTTTTGTGAAGCTGGTCTGCCATTTATTTTGCCCCTTTTTTGATTATTTTGGTAATAAGAGCAAAATTTTAACAGACAAACTTACCTTGAAATATTGCCAATTTATCAAAGAACAATTGACTCTTGACAAGTCCACTTTTGATTTTTAAATAGTCCGGTTTTGATTTTTAGCTAACA
>CAYOLB010000319.1:0-1747 GCA_964404675.1 uncultured Atribacterota bacterium
TCTGCCTGTTACGGCTAGTGAATTTTTATATGGTAAGTCTATCCCATATTTTTTTATAGGGATGACTGATGTGCTCATAGCTGTTTTCATGGGGCAGGTACTCTTTGGGGTTATTATTAAGTCCGGTTTTTGGTTGTTGTTGCTTGCATCTTCTGTCTATCTCTTAGTGGCTTTGAGTCTGGGTCTTTTGATTTCCATAACCACAAAGTCTCAACTCGTCGCAAATATTGCGGCTATTCTTCTTACATATCTTCCATCGTTGCTCCTTTCAGACTTTGTTTTCCCGATTGTAAATATGCCGAAGGTCCTTCAGGCAATCACATATTTAGTACCTGCTAAATATTTTATAGATATTTTGAACGGCCTTTATTTGCGCGGCCTTGGATTTAATGGTCTATGGTTTAATTACTCAATTTTAACTCTCATGGTTTTGCTTTTGACATCGTTTAATTTGATTACCCTTAAAAGGGAAGGTTTATAACATGGAATGGATAAGGGTAAGAGAGCTTGTTCGCAAGGAATTTATTCAGCTTTTCAGAGACAAAAAAATTAGGCCTATACTAATTATCGTGCCCTTAGTCCAGATCCTTATATTTGGGTATGTAGTGAGCACAGATATCCGAAACATAACTGTTGGTGTTTTAGATCAATCTCACACGAGGGAAAGCCGTATGCTCATTGATGGCTTTAATGCCAACAGAAGTTTTAGTGTTATTTATTTTTCGGAAAATACTAAAGCATTGGAACAGGCAGTACTTAAAAGAAAGGTTGATATAATTATTAAGATACCCCCTGATTTTAATGAGCATATTAGAAAAGGAGATACGGCTAAGGTACAGATAATTGCAGATGGGAGTATGAGTAATATGACTGCTGTTAGAATAGCCTATGCCTCATTTGTGCTGGACGGGCTAAACAAATCCTTAATGAAGGAGTTGTACAAGAAGGATATACACTATGGACACGTTGATGCAAGGATAAGAACCTGGTACAATCCAAACCTTTACAGCCATAATTATTTTGTTCCTGGGATAATCGCTTTCTTGATAATGATTCTTATACTTCTTTTTACTTCTATATCAATTGTAAGGGAACGGGAGATTGGTACGATGGAGCAGTTGATTGTGACTCCTGTAAGGCCTTTAGAGTTTATCATGGGAAAAACTATTCCCTATAGTGTTATTTCTCTTGCCCAGATGGCCATAGTGACACTATTCGGAATTTTTTGGTTTGATATCCCCTTTGCGGGAAGTGGCCTGCTCCTTTTTTTTGCTGCATGTATTTTTCTTTTATCGACCCTTGGCATTGGTCTTTTTATTTCTACAATTTCTCATACACAGCAGCAGGCGATGATGACGACATTTTTTTTCATCCTGCCATTTTTTATGCTGAGCGGGTTTGTGTTTCCTGTGGCAAATATGCCTGAGATTATTCAATTTCTAACATATTTGAACCCTCTTATGTATTTTCTGATAATTATTAGAGGTATATTTCTAAAAGGGGTTGGACTGATGATTCTTTGGCCTCAATTTATTGCACTGATGATTATTGGCTTGATTGTTTTTTTAACTGCGATTAAAAGAGTTAAAAAACGATTGGATTAATACTAGCCTCAAAGTAATACATAGGGTTAGAGTTAATGATTTCTAAAGGATACGGTAGGATTTATGACGTGTACAATGGGTATTGATATTGGTTCGGCATTTTCAAAGGGTCTTATTATATGTGATAGAAAAATAGTAGGCTC
>CAYOLB010000320.1:0-16385 GCA_964404675.1 uncultured Atribacterota bacterium
ACGTTTTGCTATTCGTGAAGGCGGAAGAACTATTGCAGCTGGTGTAGTTACCGAAATAATTGAGTAGATGTGAATTAAGATTGACAGTAATAATTAGGAATATAGGAAATAATTAAGTCAAAAAAATAATTAAGACTGGGCAGAAGTCCAGTCTTAATTATTGCCAAACTAAAAAAATAACGGAAATTATTTTTTACATATCCCTATCTTTTTAAAGAAATGTCAATGATACCTTGACAGTTATGATAAAATATGTTAGATTTAATTTCGTTAATTTCTTCCGCATAATAAGGAGAAAAGCATGAGACAAAGAATTGTATTAGCGTGTTCGGAATGTGAAAATCGTAATTATAATAGTTATAAAAATAAAAAAAATACTTCAGGAAGAATTTCTTTGAAAAAGTATTGTAAGTTTTGCAAAAAACATACCTTACATAAAGAAACAAAATAATTTTTTAGTAAAAATTTTAGGTCCGTAGCTCTAACGGGAGAGCACCGGACTCCAAATCCGGGGGTTGCAGGTTCAAATCCTGCCGGGCCTGCCATATTTTAATGAAGATAATATTAAGAGTGACAGAATATTGCAGAAGAAAAAGGTGTATTAATGAAAGTGACTAACTTATTTCAAAAAGCAATAAATTTTATCAAAGAAGCTAGAGCTGAGTTAAGAAAAGTTACCTGGCCTAATAGAAAACAATTAATAAGCAGTACTATTGTTGTTATAATTACCGTTGCTTTGGTTGCAGTTTTTCTAGGTATAGTTGACCTTATCTTTTCTCGCATAGTTACGATTATTTTACAATAAAGACTTTGAAACAATTATAACAATTATTAACAAAGTTGATTAAATATAAATTAACTTTATCTGGAGAGTGATGACCTATAATTAGGACTATTGAAGAAAAGAAATGGTATGTAGTTCATACCTATTCTGGTTATGAAAATAAGGTAAAGGCAAATCTAGAGCAGCGTGTGAAATCAATGGGAATGGAAGACCAAATATACCAGGTATTGATTCCAACTGAAAAAGTGTTAGAAACAAAATCTGGCAAGAAAAGATATGTTCAAAAAAAAGTTTTCCCGGGATATGTTGTTGTAGAAATGAAACTGAATAATGAATCATGGTATGCTGTAAGGAATACTCCTGGAGTTACCAGATTTGTTGGCTCAGGTGGTATACCAGTTGCTTTAAAAGAAAATGAGATAAAAAATATTTTAAAGCAGATGGGCAAAGGTGAAAAGAAACCAAAAATAGACCTAAGTGTCGGAACAAGTGTGAACATAATTACTGGTCCCTTTACTGGATATACTGGGAAAATAAGCGAGATTGATAGCCAAAAAGGAAAATTGAAAGTACTTTTAACAATATTTGGTAGAGAGACTTCAGTTGAGTTAGAATTTACAGATGTCGAAAAATATTAAAATTGATATTGTAAAATTGGTTAAAATCAGCATTGATTCTTAGAATAACAAAAATATGAGGCAAAAAGAGGTAAAAATATATGGCTAAAAAAGTTATTGCAAATATAAAGTTACAAATTCCTGCAGGTGCAGCAAATCCAGCTCCTCCAGTAGGGCCAGCATTAGGTCAACATGGATTAAATATTATGGAATTTTGTAAGGCATTTAACGAAAAAACAAAACAAGATATTGGTACTGTAATACCAGTTATTATAACAGTTTATCAAGACCGTTCTTTTGAATTCATTTGTAAAAAACCACCGGTATCTTTTTTATTGAAGGAAGCTGCAAAAATTGAAAAGGGTTCTCCTGAGCCAAATAAGTCAAAAGTTGCAAAAATTAATCGTGAACAGGTAAAACATATTGCAGAAACTAAAATGCCTGATTTAAATGCAAATGATATTGAAGGTGCAATGAAAATTGTTGAAGGCACTGCTAGAAGCATGGGAATTGAAGTTGAATAATATAGAAGTAGAAATTTTAATTAAATGGGAATATTAATTATAAATAGCTGAGACTTATTCTATAAGAAGAGTGGGAGGATATAAAATCCAATAAACCACAGGAGGGGAAAATGGCAAAAAAACGAGGGAAAAAATTTATACAAAGTCTGGATAAATACGATAAAAGTAAATTATATAATTTAGAAGAAGCAATTAAGTTAGTAAAAGAATTAAGTTGGGTTAATTTCAATGAATCTGTTGATGTTGCCCTAAAATTGGGAATCAATACCAGGCATTCTGAAGAACAAGTAAGGGGAGCAATTGATTTACCCCATGGTACTGGTAAGGAAATAAAAGTAGTTGTATTTGCTCAAGCTGAAAAAGCCAAGGAAGCTGAAGAGGCAGGGGCTGATTTTGTTGGTGGAGAAGAGTTGGCTGAAAAGATACAAAATGGTTGGACTGATTTTGATGCAACAATTGCGACTCCCGATATGATGAAAGTTGTTGGAAAATTAGGAAGAGTATTAGGTCCCAGAGGTTTGATGCCAAATCCAAAGGTTGGAACTGTCACTTTTGATGTTAAACAAGCGGTTAATTCAGTTAAAAAGGGTAAAGTGGAGTATCGGGCAGACCGTTTTGGAATAGTGCATTCTATGATAGGTAAGATAAATTTTGATGATAACAAATTAATTGAAAACTTTAAAACATTGATTGGTGCTATTATGAAAGCAAAGCCAGCATCCGCTAAGGGCAGGTATATAATAAGTATTTCAATATCATCTACAATGGGTCCAGGTATCAAACTTGATCCAATAAAAGAATCAACTGGAGTGTAAAAAGGTAAAAAAATAATAAAATAAATGATAGCCGAATCCTTAGACTGCAGGTATCAAAATACAGATGATTTAATTGGTTTAACCAGCCTGCTTAGGAACGAATAGTTTTTAATACAAAGCCTTCCTTCTTCTTATTGTCTAAGGAAGGCTTTGTATTTATTATAGAGAGGAGGAACTTAGTTGCCACTAAAAAAAGAGGAAAAAAAATTAGTTGTACAGGAATTATGCGAAGAACTTGAAAAATCTTCAGGAATTGTATTAACCGATTACAAAGGTCTAGATGTCCAAGGTATAAATCAGGTAAGAAGTACGCTTAGAGAAAAGGATATAAAGTATAAAGTTTATAAAAATACCTTAATAGAAAGAGCAGCTAAAGAAGTTGGGTTAGAAGAGTTGGGTGAAAATTTAACAGGTTGTACCGCTATAGCCTTTTCTGTGGATGAACCAATTTTAGTAGTAAAATTATTAAACCAATTTTACCAGAAAAATAAAAATACTTTTAAGCTAAAAAAAGCCTTAGTTGAAGGTAAAGTATTTCTTGAAGATCAATTGGATAGAATTGCTAACTTACCTACAAAAGAAGAGTTATTAGCTAACATGTTGGGAAATATGAAATCCCCAATTACTTCATTTGTATTTGTATTAAAGGCACCATTATTTGGATTAGTAAATGCATTAGATCAAATAAGAAAACAAAAAGAAGCTGATAATGTCCAGTAAAAAAGAAAATATATAAATATTGTTTTAGCTGAAAGGAGGTGAAAGAATTGCCAGAAAAAAAAGAAGAAGTCAAAACTGAAGTGAAGGAAAATAAAGAAAAAGAAGTAAAAGAAGAAAAAAAATCATCTAAATTGAAATCAGCAGATAATAATTCAATTAATGAAATAATGGAAAAAGTAGAAAGCTTAACAGTGTTAGAGTTAGCTGATTTAGTAAAAGCTTTAGAAGATAAATTTGGTGTAAGTGCCTCGGCTCCGGTAGCAGCTCAAGCTGCGGCAGCACCTGCACTGGGTGGTAGTGAAGCACAAGCCGAAGAAAAAACCGAATTTGATGTTATTTTAAAGGATATAGGTGCAAATAAAATCAAAGTAATAAAAGAAGTTAGAGCAGCAACCGGTTTAGGATTAAAAGAATCAAAGGAACTCGTTGAAGGGGCACCAAAAGCAGTAAAAGAAAAAATTGAAAAGAAAGACGCAGATGCCCTGAAGGAAAAATTAGAAGCAGTTGGCGCAACTGTCGAAATAAAATAATTAAATAATATTTATGCAATAAATTTATCTGTCATTACAAAGATATGTTGTTAGATAATTATTATTTGTTAAATAAACAAAAGAGAAGATACCTATAAAAGTTTATGGGTATCTTCTTGACTTTTTGTATTGATGGTGTTATTATATCAATTTGCATATATATAAAAAAGGTTGGTGCTTAAAGTGCAGGATAAAAAGATAAAAATATTAGATTATTCAAAAATAAACAGTTTCATTGACCCACCCAACTTTCTTGACATTCAAAAAAATTCTTACCAAAAGTTTTTACAGATTGATGTTCCCGCTGAAAAAAGAAAAAATGTAGGATTGCATAAAGTTTTTAGAGATGTTTTCCCAATTCAAGATTTCACTGGTAATCTTATTCTTGATTATGTTAATTACTCTATAAAAGAGAATAAATATTCACCTTTGGAATGCTGGGAAAGAGGAAGCACATATTCTGCACCATTAGAAGTAAGAATTAGTCTTGTTAATAAGAAGACCGGTGAAATAAAAGAGCAAGATGTTTTTATGGGAGAGATTCCATTAATGACTGTAAGCGGAAGTTTTATAATTAATGGAGCTGAAAGAGTTATTGTTAATCAACTTATTAGGTCTCCTGGAATTTATTTCGGAAGCGAGGAGTATGGTGGGAGTAAAACTCTTTATAATTATCGAATTATACCAAATAGGGGTTCATGGTTAGAGTTTGGTTTTGATAATAATGACATGATATATGTCCGAATTGATAAGAAAAGAAAAATAGCTGCTACAGCACTATTGAGGGCACTTGGATATGAAAATAATGAAGAAATTTTAGAGTTATTTGATAATTGCGAAGTCATACAGCAAACCTTATTAAAGGACAATACTCATAATAAAAGAGAAGCTCTGATTGAAATATTTAGAAAATTAAGGCCAAGTGAACCACCTACAGACAGAAATACACGACAGTTATTAGATAGACTACTTTTTGATTCCAAGAGGTATGATTTAGCTGATGTTGGGCGGTATAAGGTAAATCAAAAATTGCACATTCAGAACAGGATATTGGATAAAACATTGGCTAAAACAGTTGTTGATCCTGAAAGTGGTAAAACTATTGCTAAAAAAAATACCAACATAAACCAAAAAATCGCTGAGACTATTAGTAAATTAGATATTGAGAAAGTTTATGTTTTTAATGATAATGATGAAGAAATAGTAGTTTTTAATGAAAAAGATGATTCAACCATAGATTTATTTGAACAGGAAGAAGGAATGGTTGATGAAAAAAATATAGGATTACAATTAGTTGAAGATATTATCAATAAACAGTCAGGGGAAATCATTGCACAAAATGGCCAGCTGCTGGATACAGAATTATTGTACAAAATAAGCGAGACTCATTCAAGGGTGAAAGTTAAAAAAGGCAATGCTTTAACAAGAGATGATATCGTTGCCTCATTGAGATATTTAGTTAATCTTTATTATGGTATTGGATATACTGATGATATTGATCATTTAGGAAATCGTAGGGTTAAAACAGTTGGAGATTTACTGCTTGATCAGTTTTATATCGGGTTGATTAGAATGGAGAGAGTTATAAAGGAAAGAATGACAATACAACCTGACCTTTCGGCTGTCACACCACAGGCTTTAATCAATATTAGACCTTTAGTTGCAGCTATAAAACAATTTTTTGGGAGTAGTCAACTTTCACAATTTATGGACCAAACTAACCCGCTTTCAGAGATAACCCACAAAAGAAGGCTATCTGCTCTTGGCCCGGGGGGATTAACAAGAGAAAGGGCAGGGTTTGAAGTCAGGGATGTTCATTATAGTCATTATGGGAGGATTTGTCCTATAGAGACCCCAGAAGGTCCCAATATTGGATTGATTGGTTCGTTGAGTATTTTTGGAAGAATAAATGATTTTGGATTTATAGAAACTCCTTATCGAAAAGTTGAAAATGGAAAATTAACAGATGATATTGTTTACCTAACAGCAGATGAAGAAGATCAATACAGAATAGCTCAGATAAATGTCATGATTGACAAAAGTAATAGAATAACACAAGAAGAGGTTCCTTGCCGATATCGTGATGACTACTTGACTGTATCCCCGAAAGAGGTTGACTTTATTGATGTTGCACCAAATCAAATGACCAGTATTTCGGCTAGTTTAATACCATTTTTGGAACATGATGATGCGAACAGGGCTTTGATGGGTACAAACATGCAAAGGCAATCTGTCCCAGTTATTAAAACAGAAATGCCTTTAGTAATGACTGGAATGGAAAAGAGAGTCGCGGGTGATTCTGGTACTATAGTTGTTGCTGAAGAAAGTGGGGTCGTTGAAAAAGTAACAGGAGATATGCTTGTAATAAAAGAAAACAATGGAAACAGAAGGGAATACTTCTTAAAAAAATTTCATAGATCTAATCAAGGAACTTGTATCAATCAAATTGCTCTTGTAAATGAAGGTCAAAAAGTTAGTAAAAATAACCCTATTGCAGATGGACCAAATACCGATCAAGGGGCTCTTTCTTTAGGTAGAAATGTGTTAGTTGCATATATGGCATGGGAAGGATACAACTTTGAAGATGCCATCATTATAAGTGAAAAGCTAGTTCAAAAAGACACTTTTACCTCAATACATATAAGTGAACATGAATGTGATGCAAGGGATACAAAATTAGGTCCTGAAGAAATTACATCTGATATTCCTAATATTGGAGAAAGCAATTTAGCTAATCTGGATGAAGATGGCGTTATTAGAATAGGAACTGAAGTAGAAGCTGGTGATATTTTAGTTGGCAAAGTAACTCCAAAAGGAGAAACTGAACTTGGGCCTGAAGAAAGATTACTTAGAGCAATATTTGGAGAGAAGGCAAGAGAAGTTAGAGACACATCTCTGCGTGTTCCTCATGGAGACAAGGGCAAGGTAATTGATGTAAAAGTATTTTCACGCGAGAATGGTGATGACATATCTCCTGGTGTAAATAAGATGGTTAGGGTTTTTATTGCTCAAAAACGCAAGATATCTGAAGGAGACAAGATCTCAGGTAGGCATGGAAATAAAGGTGTTATTGCAAAAATATTACCCATTAATGATATGCCTTTCTTACCAGATGGAACACCTATTGATGTTATTCTTAACCCGCTCGGCGTACCTTCTAGGATGAATGTTGGACAAATATTAGAAGTACATCTTGGATGGGTTGCTAAAGTACTTGGTTTAAACATAGTTACCCCTGTGTTTAACGGAGCAACAGAAGATGATATAGAAAAGGCACTTGTTGATGCTGGATTACCGAAAGATGGGAAAAGTACTTTATATGATGGAAGAACAGGATTGCCATTTGATCAAAAAGTAACCATTGGTTATAGTTATATTCTTAAACTAATACATTTAGTCGATGATAAGATTCATGCCAGATCAACAGGACCTTATTCATTAGTGACTCAACAACCATTAGGTGGTAAAGCTCAATTTGGTGGGCAGAGATTTGGAGAAATGGAAGTATGGGCACTGGAAGGTTACGGCGCAGCTTATAATTTACAGGAAATGCTAACTGTTAAATCTGATGATGTTTCCGGTAGAATAAAGACTTATGAATCTATTGTAAAAGGCGAAAATATTCCGGTTCCTGGTATTCCAGAGTCATTTAAAGTTTTAATCAGAGAATTAAGGAGTCTTTGTCTAAATATAAAAGTCCTGGATAGAGATGGCAAAGAAATTGAAATCAAAGAAGACTTAGACGTTAAAGACAGAATTGATCAAGATTTTATTAATCATTTAAGTTAAAATCATAATTTTAAATACATTTAAGCAAATAAAAATATAAATATAATATAGTAGAACTTATAACCGCACATAAACTTTAATTTGCATACAACTTAAATTACGAGGAGGTAATGTGGTTGGATATTCCAGAAAGAATTAATGCGATTGCCATAGGATTAGCTTCTAGTGAAGAGATTAGAAAATGGTCACATGGTGAAGTTAAAAAGCCCGAAACTATCAATTATAGAACCCTAAAACCTGAGAGAGATGGATTATTTTGTGAAAGAATATTTGGGCCAGTAAAGGATTGGGAATGTGCTTGTGGAAAATACAAGAGAATAAGATATAAAGGAGTAATTTGTGATCGTTGTGGTGTCGAAGTCACAAAAGCGATTACTCGAAGAGAAAGAATGGGTCATATTGAGTTGGCATGCCCAGTTTCCCATGTATGGTATTTTAAAGGCATTCCCAGCCCATTAGCCTTATTACTAAACATTTCTCCACGTAATCTAGAGAAAGTGTTGTATTTCGCTCCTGATAGAAGAAGAGAGCAAATATATGGGGTAAAAAAGGGTGAAGAGGATATTAACTATTTCGTAAGTGATGTTATCCTTGAAACAGAATATAAAATTCACCAATTGTATCAGCCTGATTTTACAGCGGAACCAGTATATCGAATAAATCAAATTAAAAAATTTCCACAAAAAGTTGGAGATGTTATTGATGAAGTAAGATTAAAAGAACTTCAAGAAATATATGGTAAACTATTTTTTACGGCTGAAAGAATTATAAATGATGATTTTGAAATTTCTAAAGATGAAATCGAAGAAAACGATATAGAAATTGATATTAATAAAAATCATGACGATAAAACAGTAAGTGAAGACAAGAATGAACAAAAAGAGACATCAGAAACTGAGAATGAGAGAATCAGCAATATAGAAGGACTAATTGAGTATAAAATTGTTGAAATAGATGGTTTAATAACTGAAAGTAAATTAAAAGTATTATTGGAAAAGGATGAAGGATTATCAAAAAGAACTACAATGGCAAAACAGACAATGGAGGAATCATGTTATGTAGTTATAAATCCTGGTAAGACAAGTTTAAAAACAGGCGATATTATTTTAGAAACTGAATGGAGACTATATTCTAGCTACGATCCAGAATTTAAAGCTGGCATTGGAGCCGAGGCTATTAAGGATTTATTAAAAGGGATTAATCTTGACTCACTTAATATGGAAATAAGGGAAGAGCTAAAGCATTCCACAGGACAAAAGGCAAAAAAAATGATTAAAAGGTTGCAAATCGTTGAAGCCTTCAGGAAAAGTAATTGCAAACCCGATTGGATGATTTTAGATGTCTTACCAGTTATTCCACCTGATTTAAGGCCAATGGTTCAATTGGAAGGGGGTAGATTCGCTACTTCTGACCTTAATGACTTGTATCGAAGGGTAATTAATCGTAATAACAGATTGAAAAGATTATTGGAGCTAGGTGCACCTGATATTATTATTAAAAATGAAAAAAGAATGCTGCAAGAAGCTGTTGATGCACTTATTGATAACGGACGTAGAGGGCATGCTGTGTTAGGTGCTGGTAACCGTCCACTAAAGTCATTGAGTGATTTGCTAGAAGGTAAAAAAGGAAGGTTTAGACAAAATTTATTGGGAAAAAGGGTCGACTATTCGGGTAGATCAGTAATTGTTGCTGGCCCAAAATTAAAATTACATCAATGTGGATTACCTAAAAAAATGGCCCTAGAACTATTTAAACCATTTGTTATGCATCATTTAGTTAAAAGAGAGTATGCTCATAATATAAAGACTGCCAAAAAATTAGTAGAACAAGAATCACCGGAAGTTTGGAATATTTTAGAGGAAATTATCGAAGACCATCCTGTATTACTGAACAGGGCCCCCACTCTTCATAGATTGGGTATTCAAGTTTTTAAACCTGTATTAGTAGAGGGAAATGCTATACAACTACATCCCTTATCCTGCCCTGCATTTAATGCAGATTTTGATGGTGACCAGATGGCAGTACATGTTCCCTTATCAACTGAAGCACAGACAGAAGCTGAAACATTGATGCTTTCTTCGCACAATATATTGTCTCCTGCTAACGGAAGTCCTATTGCTTTACCTGCACAGGATATAGTTTTGGGTTGTTATTACCTAACAATGAAAGAAAAAGGTCAAAAGGGAGAAGGAAAAATATTTTCATCAACCGAAGAAGCAATGCGGGCACAAGAAGACGGGCATGTTGATATTCACGCAAATGTCAAAATTAGGATAAAGGGACAAATCGAAGAAACCACTGTTGGAAGAGCTATATTTAATCAGGTGTTACCTAAGGAAATGAAGTTCGTCGATTTAACAATTACCAAAAAGTCTTTGGCCAAAATTATATCATATATATTCCGTCATTTTGGACAGGATATAGCCGTAAAGTGTCTTGATGATATTAAAGAACTAGGATTTCATTATGCTACAACTTCAGGAATTACAATTGGGGTTGTTGACTTAGAAATACCTTCTGAAAAAGATAAAATAATCGATGACACTGAAAAAACTGTTTCTAAAATTGAAGAACAGTTTAACTATGGTTTAATAATGAAAGAGGAAAGAGAAGAGAAGATAATTACTGCATGGACTGCTGCGGCAAATAATGTTGTTAGTGCTATTCTGAGTAATCTAAGCAGCTTTAACCCTCTTTATATGATGGCTGAATCCGGAGCACGTGGAAGTAGCAGGCAAATAGGACAATTAGCTGGAATGAGGGGATTAATGGCTGATCCATCTGGGAAAATTATTGACTTTCCCATTAAGTCAAATTTTAGAGAAGGCCTATCTTGTTTAGAGTATTTTATTTCTACACATGGTGCTAGAAAAGGCCTGGCAGACACGGCCTTAAGAACCTCAAAATCTGGTTATCTGACAAGAAGACTCGTAGATGTAGCTCAAGATGTTATTATTACCGAGGATGATTGTGGGACCACAGATGGAGTAGTTGTTTCTGATATACAGGAAGATGGTAATATCATTGAAAGGCTTGATGAAAGAATTGTAGGAAGGACAGCACAGGAAGATGTTATTAGTCCTGAAAGTGCTGAAATCATTATACAACGGGGAGAGACTATTGATGAGAAAATTGCCAAAAAAATAGTTGATGCTGGGATCAAAGAAGTCAAGATACGTTCGCCATTGACATGTTCATCTAAACAAGGCATTTGTGCTAAATGTTATGGTAAGGATGTTGCATCAGGTAAAAAGGTTACAATTGGTGAAGCAGTTGGTACTATAGCAGCACAATCTATTGGGGAACCTGGTACCCAACTTACCTTGAGGACTTTTCATACTGGAGGTATTAAAATAACTGGAGAAGATATTACTCTTGGTCTACCCAGAATTGAACAATTATTTGAAGTGAGGAAACCTAAAAAACAAGCTGTCATAAGTGAAATTAATGGTTTTATTGACCAGGTTAAAAATGAGCAACAAGACAATAAAAAAGAGGTAGTAGTAAGACCTGAAATTGATGAAAAAGTTGGGAAAAACAAAGACAGTAAGAAAAAAACATATTTTATACCTAATGATCTTAGAATAACCGTAGATGAAGGGCAAAAAGTAACTGCTGGGCAAAAATTAACTACGGGATTTGTGGACCCTAACGATATACTTAAAATACAGGGGATAAAAGCAGTTCAAAAATATTTATTAGAACAAGTCCAGGAAGTTTATCGTTCACAAGGAGTTACAATTAATGATAAACATATTGAAGTTATTGTAAGGCAAATTGCACGGCTAAATAAAATATATGTTAGGTCATCAAGAGACTCTGATTTACTTTCAGGCGAATTAGTTTATGTTTCGGATTTTGAAAAGGCTAATAAACAGGTTTTACTCGAAAACGAAGAGATACGAAATAGAAATAGAGAACTTTTATTAGGCAAATGTTTAGCCTCCTCTTTAAACGGAAGTAAAGAAGAGGCTTCTTTAGAAAAAGATACCATAATTGATGAAAACATCGTTAAAAAAATTGAGAGCACAGATTATCAAGGTTTTGATATAATAGATGAAAACAACAAAACAAACCACGTTATGCAAGGAGAAATGAATTTTATAGACAGGATTAGTGAACATATATTTATTGCAGTAATTTCTCAAACTGAAAAGTTAACAGATGAGAATGAAATACTTGGAGAGAATAAAGGTTTAGATACGGAAGAATTAATAGGAAAGAAAATTTCTAAAGATATTGCGATTAAAATAGTTAATTCTGGTATAAACAGAATACGCATAGGAAAACCTGAGGAAGTTGAAAAATTAAAAGGCAACATGCTTGCTGAAGATATCAAAGAAGATGATAGCAACAATATAATAATACATGCAAACAAGATATTGGAAGAAGAAGATATCCAGAAGATAATTGAGTATAAATGTGAAAATATAAGAATATGGAATGATATTAAAGAGATAAATATAAAAGAGAATTTACTAAGCTATATTAAGGAAGATGTGATTGGGAAAATACTGGGTGAAGAGCTAAGAGACCCAGAATCAGAAAACATAATTGCAGATAAAGATCAACCAGTTAGTAAGAATATTATCAGGAAAGCCTATTCAGCTGGTATAAGCGATATTCCTTTAGAAGATGGACGATTTTTTTCTCTGGAAGGGAGAGCTCTTGAGCATATTTATAATAACCTGGTAGGGAAAATAATTGCTCAGGATATTGTTGATAAAAAAACAGGAGAAATAATAATACCCGCAGGGGATAAGATAACCAAAAAGAATGCCAATGCTATTTATCAGCAAAACATTGAAACTATAAAGTATAGAAGTGATAACAGTAAAGAAGAAATGGTATCCTTGATAGAAGATGTTGGATATATGAAGAAAATTAAACTACCAGCAGTGGGAATGCCAATTATTCAGGGTATAACTCAGGCTTCTCTATCTACGGAAAGCTTTTTGTCTGCTGCATCTTTCCAGAGAACAACTCATGTTCTGACAAATGCCTCAATCAAAGGGAAGATTGATCAGCTTTACGGACTAAAGGAAAATGTTATTATTGGTAATATTATACCTTCTGGAACTGGTTTACCACAATACAGGGATGTAGAGATTACATCACAATATGAAGAAGAATTGGAAAGAGAAAATAAGATACATGAAGAAGAAGAAATTAGAAAAAACCAGGAATATAATAAAAACATAGAAGAGGGCGAAAGTATAACTGGAAATAACAATATTGACGAAAAAAGTAATTAAAAAAATATAATAATGTTTTATATTGACATCAACTAGCTATGCTGATAAAATGTTTAAGTATTTTCGATGAGTTATGGTAATTTTATATATTGTTAAAATTAAATTATTAGTAATAAGATTTATAAAAGGGAAAAGGTGGTCTTAATATGCCAACAATTAATCAACTGGTACGAAAAGGTAGAAAAAAAGCAACCAAAAAATCAGATACACCTGCTTTAAAAGGGTCTCCTTTAAAAAGAGGTGTTTGTACACGTGTTTGGACTATAACACCAAAGAAGCCAAATTCTGCATTAAGAAAAGTTGCAAGAGTCAGGTTAACTAATAATATGGAAGTAACTGCCTATATACCTGGAATTGGTCATAACCTACAGGAGCATTCGATTGTCATGCTTAGAGGTGGTAGGGTAAAAGACTTACCTGGAGTAAGGTATCATATTGTTCGTGGTGTTATGGATGCTACAGGTGTAGATAATAGAGCACAGGGAAGATCTAAATACGGAGCAACTAAACCAAAGAAATAATAATATATATTTGGTAAGAAATAAAAATTTAATTAATCTTAATTGAGGTGGATTGTATATGTCCAGAAAAAGAAAAGCAAACAAGAATGAAATATTAGAGGATCCAATTTACAAAGATAAAAGAGTTAGTCAATTTATTAACCATATAATGCTAGATGGGAAGAAGAGTGTAGCACGTAAGATAATTTATGATGCAATGGACATAATTAAAGAAAAAACTAAAAAAGATTCTCTGGAAGTTTTCAATCAGGCTATGGAAAATGTAATGCCAGTATTGGAAGTAAAATCGAGAAGAGTTGGTGGAGCAAGTTATCAAGTTCCAGTTGAAGTTTTGCCTGAAAGAAGGGTTACCTTGGCAATGAGATGGATTATTAGCTTTAGCAGAAGCAAGAGTGGCAGGCCTTTTTCTGAACTTTTAGCAAATGAATTGATAGATGCTTCACAGGGTACCGGAGTTTCGGTCAAGAAGAAAGAAGATACTCACAGAATGGCTGAGGCAAATAAAGCATTTGCTCATTATAGATGGTAAATAATTATTGTAGAAAAATAGTCTATGTATGGTAATAAACTTGAGAATACAAACAATAAAAAAATTGAAAGTATATTAAAATATGACAAATAATATTGATTTGCAAAAAGTTAGAAATATTGGAATTATGGCACATATTGATGCTGGAAAAACAACTGTAACCGAAAGGATATTGTATTATTCTGGCAAATTGCATAGGATGGGTGAAGTCCATGAAGGTTCAGCAACAATGGATTGGATGCCTCAGGAGAAAGAAAGAGGAATAACAATTACCTCTGCAGTTACAACATCTTTTTGGAAAGGTTTTCAAATTAATATTATTGATACACCTGGCCATGTAGACTTTACTGTTGAGGTTGAGAGATCATTGAGAATTCTTGATGGAGCAATTGCTGTGTTTTGTGCTGTTGCCGGAGTAGAACCTCAATCTGAAACAGTTTGGCACCAGGCAGATCGTTATCATGTTCCAAGGATTGCCTTCATTAATAAAATGGACAGGACAGGCGCAGATTTTTATGGCACTGTAAAGATGATAAAGGAAAAATTTTCGATAACCCCATTAGTAATTCAGATACCATGGGGGAGTGAAAATAATTTTCAAGGTATCATAGATTTAATTCCTATGAAAGCTTACTCTTATACTATTGATGAGCTGGGAGTAAAATACCATACAGTTGAAATACCGGATAAATATTTAAAAGAAGCTGAAAAAACAAGGAAAAAAATGTTAGAAATAATTGCAGAAGAAGATGAATCTTTTTTAGAAGATTATTTATATGGGAAAGAAATTAACGAGGAAAGAGTACATCAAATAATTAGAAAAGGAACTATTAACAATAGGTTCGTGCCGGTATTATGTGGATCAGCTTTAAAAAATAAAGGAGTTCAATTGCTTTTAGACGCAATAAACAAATATATGCCTTCTCCATTGGAAGTTTTACCTGTAAAAGGTGAAAATCCAAATACAGGAGAAGAAATGATTAGAAAGACAGATGTAAATGAACCTTTATCTTCTTTGGTTTTTAAAGTTTCCTCTGATCCTTTCTTTGGTAAATTAAATTTTGTTAGGGTTTATTCCGGGATACTCAAAAATGGTTCTTATGTTTACAATTCTACCCAAGATGTGAGGGAAAGAATAAATAGATTAGTTAAGATACATGCTGATCATAAAGAACAGGTCGATGAAATAACAGCTGGAAATCTGGGAGCAATTATTGGTTTAAAAAAATCAGGAACTGGAGATACTCTGTGTGATGAAAAGAAACCAATTATTTTAGAAAAAATAGAATTCCCAGAACCAGTTATTTCAATTGCGATAGAACCAAAAAGTCAGGCAGATAAAGAAAAAATGTCTATTGCTCTTGACAAGTTGACGGATGAAGATCCTACATTTAGGAGATATATTAATAAAGATACTGGACAAACCATAATTTCAGGTATGGGAGAATTACATCTTGAGATAATAATCGATCGATTGCTTAGAGAGTATAAAATTGAAGGCAATATTGGAGAACCTCAGGTTGCTTTTAAAGAAACAATAAGGAAAAGTGCCCGGTCTCAGGGAAAATTTATCAGACAGAGTGGTGGAAGAGGTCAATATGGAGATGTCATTATAGAAATAGAGCCTAATAAGGAAGAGGCATTTGAATTTATAGATCGTACTGTTGGTGGAAGTGTACCAAAAGAATATATTCCTGCTGTGAAACAGGGTATTCAGGAGGCAATGTTAGCAGGTGTTTTGGCTAGTTATCCTGTTACCAACATAAAAGTATCATTAGTAGATGGTTCTTTTCATCCAGTTGATTCATCTGAGCTAGCTTTTAGAATTGCTGCATCCAAGGCATTAAAAGAGGGATTAAAAAAAGCAGCTCCAGTATTGCTGGAACCAGTCGTAGAGATGGAGATAAGAACCCCTGAAGAATATGTTGGATCAATTATTAGTGACCTCAATTCTAGAAGGGCAAAAATTGAAGGAATAGAGGATAAGAAAAAAATAAATGGAAAAATAATTCTTGCACACGTTCCCTTGCAAGAAGTTTTTGGTTATGCAACTGGCCTAAGATCACTTACTCAAGGAAGGGCAAATTATGTTATGCAATTTGCCTACTATGATATTGTGCCAGATAATATTGCAAAACAGGTAGTGAATTAATTAAGAATTATTTAAATATTAATAGTAGTAATAGTAATATAAAATTAATATATCTTTTAAGGAGGAAAAAACAAAATGGCTAAAGAGAAGTTTGTTCGTACCAAGCCGCATGTTAATATCGGAACTATAGGTCATGTAGACCATGGAAA
>CAYOLB010000321.1:0-2954 GCA_964404675.1 uncultured Atribacterota bacterium
ATTATTTTATGATAAGGCAATATTACATGTGTCTTGTAATCAATATATAATCGATTTTCTACAAAGATTCCATCCTTTTCTAGTGAATCTATTTCTTGAAAAAAAACTTCAGGATCCAGCACGACTCCATTACCTATTAAACAGATTTTGCCTTCATGCAAGACACCAGAAGGCAGCAGATGAAAAATATATTGTTTATCCCCTACTACCACTGTATGACCTGCATTGCAACCACCCTGGTATCGAACAATTATATCATATTGTTCAGTTAGCAAATCCGTTATTTTCCCCTTACCTTCATCTCCCCATTGAGATCCTACTATTATAGTTACTGACATAATAAATACCTTTCTAAAACAAGTTATTAGTTTTTTGTTTATAGTTTTTATTTAAAATGAAAAATAAGTCTGATAATTTTAATTATTATTGAGCCTCGAACCCAATTTTTAACTATTATATTATCCCTTCTAACATACTTCTATTTCAACTCCTCAGGCAAATAGTTGCAAATGCAGTACTCCTACTGAATTATATACTCAATACTTGATACTATTATTCCCATTCTATAGTGGAAGGTGGTTTTGAGCTTATGTCGTATAATACCCTGTTAATACCTTTCACATTATTTATAATGCTATTAGATATTTTTGCTAGAATTTCATGAGGTAACCTGGCCCAATCTGCAGTCATTCCGTCAGAACTTGTTACAACTCTCAAAACTAAACTGTAATCATATGTTCGTAAGTCACCCATTACTCCCACTGATTTTACTGGCAGAAGAATCCCAAAATACTGCCATAACTTTTTGTTTAAGCCTTCTTCTGATACTTCTCTTTTAATAATATCATCTGCCTCTCTTAAAATCTTTAATTTTTCAAAATTTATTTCACCAATTACGCGAATAGCCAGTCCTGGACCTGGAAATGGTTGTCTCCATAAGATTGATTCAGGAATTTTAAGTTCTTCCCCAATTTTTCTTACCTCATCTTTGAACAAACTCTTTAAAGGTTCCACTAATTTTAAATTCATTTTTTCTGGCAATCCGCCAACATTGTGATGAGATTTTATCTTTACAGAAGGTCCATTAATTGAAATGCTTTCAATAACATCAGGATAAAGCGTACCCTGTAAAAGATGAGTAACATTTCCTATATCTTTAGCTTTGTCTTCAAATATTTTTATGAATAAATTTCCAATAATCTTTCGTTTCTTTTCGGGATCAACAATTCCTTTTAAAGCACTTAAAAATTCCTTTGAATAATCATAATCATACAATTTTATTTCAAAATTATCTTGAAATGTATGTTTAACTTCCTCTCTTTCATTTTTACGCATAAGACCAGTATCAATAAAAATACAATGGAGATTTTCTTGGATAGCCTTATGAGTCAAAACAGAAGCCACCATAGAGTCTACACCACCGCTAACTCCAGCCACTACTTTTCCATTCCCAATTTCTTTTTTTATTTCAGCAATTGTTTCTTCAATAAAAACATTTGGCTTCCAACTACCAGAACATTTACAGATTTGATGAGTAAAATTATATAATATATCTTTGCCTACTTTTGTCTGAGTTACTTCTGGATGAAATTGCAATCCATATATATTTCTTTTATCATCAGAAATTGCAGCAATTTTATCTCCCGAACTAATAGCTGCTAATTGAAAGCCACTTGGCAATTCCTTAATTGTATCATGATGACTCATCCATACTTCAATATTATCTGGTAATCCATAAAATAATTTATTTTTATTATTGCTTAATTTTACTCTGGCATATCCAAATTCAGCATCCTTTGATTTATAAACTGATCCACCCATTAGTTTTGTAATTAGTTGAGAACCATAGCATATCCCAAGAATTGGTATGTTTAAGTTGAAAATTTCTTTATTTATAGTCGGTGAATTACTTTCCAATACACTATCGGGACCACCAGAGAGAATAATACCATTTGGAGATTTTTCTTTAATTCTCGAAATATCGATGAAATAAGGAAATATTTCTGAATAAACATTAAATTCTCTGATTCTCCTGGCTATTAATTGTGTATACTGAGAACCGAAATCTAATATTGCTATTGATTCTTTCTTTAAATCATCTTTTGTCACTATTATTTCACTCTCCTATATTATTTCTTGTCAACAATTTATTTATAGTATATAATAAAAACTGTAAAATAAAAAACCATTTTAAATTATATCATGGTTATTTGTTATCATCATACTTTTTTATAAAAAAATATATATAAAGAAATATATAAATTTGATAATTTATAGAATAATAAAAACTGTATGATAATTTCGGGAGAGTTTTTTAATTATCTGTGTAAATATTAAAAAACACCGAAGGGGCAAGATGATGATTCATCCAAACTCTCAGGTAAAAGGACCGAAATTGGACAGCACTCTGGAAAGATTATTATATCACCGAAGGGGCAACTTCCTAGTACAAAAAATATTTTTAAAAAGCTTTCAACATAACAGTAATAACCTAAAATTTATCAGGAAGAATCTCTCAGGTTAAAAGACAGAGTCTTATTTTAAATATAAGACTCTGTCTTTTTTTATTGTACTATTTTGTTATTTTTTACAATTTCAGTAGTTTTTTTATTTGACCATAAAAAACCACCTTCTAAGAAGGTTGTAATGGTTAAATAAAGGTTTTAACATAAAAATATCAAGATAAGCCATATTATCATTTTTATCTGAAATTCAAGGAGTTATATTACTTGGAAATATTCAGTCAAAATATAAGAAAGACCATAACATAAATTAACCAGGTAAAAGGAAAAACCCTTTTAGAGGTTCTTAAAGCCACCCGCTTTGCGGGTGCGATATTTACTATTCAAATAAAATACATTATTTAAAGGAGGAACTATGTTATCAGATTTAGAAATCGCCCAACAAACAAAAATGCTCCCTGTCACAGAAATCGCCAGCTCTGTGGGAATCAA
>CAYOLB010000322.1:0-7313 GCA_964404675.1 uncultured Atribacterota bacterium
GGGAATGTAGATTATTACCTGGAAAGGTTGCTGGCAAAAAAAGGCAAGGATTTAGATTACTATCATACTTTAAAGATGGTATCTAATAGCCCCAAGGGATTGCAGCCATCGTTTATGATTACCCAGAATTGGGCGAAATTAATAACAGAAGAACAGATTTTAACACTGGAAGAGAGTGTACAAAGAGAACTGGATATAATTACCGAAGCCATTATCAATAGAGAAAAAAGGTCTGGCAAAGATAAATCTTCTTCAAAAAATACTTTAACAGGAATGATTAATAAATACTTACAATTGCCCTTTCAATGGTATGTTGAACGTATTGATGCCAAAATAGGGTTTTATACTGATGCAACATGTACAGGTTGCGAATTATGTGAAAGTGTATGTCCATCTAAAAAAATTATAATGGATAATGGTAAGCCGCTATGGCAAGACGATGTAAGATGTTATTACTGTTATGCTTGTTTTAACTTTTGCCCCCAGCAGTCGATTCTAGTGAAAAATTACATTCACAAAGACGGAAGATATCACTATCCGGGAATTACCGCAGAAGATATCGCCAAACAGAAGACTCAGCAAAAAATGTAAACCAGTAAACCACGGACGGTCCTATGTCACGCATTTTAAACTATTTTGTTTAGATGTAAGATAGTAGTCTATAATTGAAAAATAACGCTCCAACTAATTAATAATAGAATATTCTGCTTAATAAGAATATTCTATTATCTTTTTGTAGACAAAATGATAATATGTAATTAAATTAAGAAAGAATTGAATTTTTGGAAATAAATGAAGTGAGGTATACGTATGGACATGTGGAAGTTTTTTAATATTACCCATCGGGAGCACATTATCTGCAATCCGATGAGTCTTGAGAAACTTGAACAACTTATCACCCTTTTGCCTCTGAAACCCGGGGCACGCGTGCTTGATATTGCCACCGGAAAGGGCGAGTTTCTCATCAGGCTGGCAGAGCAGTACCCACAAATAACAGGGACAGGAATTGATTTCTCTCCTTACTGCATTACTGATGTTCACAAGAAGAAGCAAGAACGTGTTCCGGATGCCGAGCTCCATTTCTTGGAGATGGACGGGGCTAAGTATGTTCCAAAAACCTTAGAGAGCTTTGATATGGTAGCCTGTATCGGTGCGAGTTGGATTTATGGCGGATATCAAGGGACGTTGAAAGCGCTGCAGAAGATGGCAGCCCCAGAAAGTTGGATTGTTGTGGGAGAACCCTACTGGCGGCATGAACCGGAAAAAGAGTATTTAGAGGCGATCGGAGTGGCAAGAAACGACTTCGGAACACATTATCAGAATATAGAGGTCGGGCAAGAGCAAGGACTGGAGGCGGTCTACACACTCGTAAGCAGCCAGGATGACTGGGATAGATATGAAGGACTACAGTGGTATGCTGCAGAAACCTGGGCGAGTGATCATCGGGATGATCCAGATGTGGAGACCGTTCTTAAGCAAGTGCGTGAAAGTAAGACAGCATATTTGAGGTGGGGAAGAGAAACACTGGGGTGGGCTATTTATGTGTTCAAAAAAACAAATATTTGACAAATTTCTTAAATGGTGTATAATAAAACTATAAAAAATAATAATTAATAATATTATATATAAAAATATAATGTTATTAATTAACAGTAATAAATGAAATAGAGATTTTTTAGTTTTGCACTAGTTTACCTCTAAATTAAATGTTACTGAGAAAATAATTTAAAAGGAGGTAAATAAGATGCAAGGAAGCAAAATGTACGTAGGTAATTTAAACTATTCTGTAACTAACGAACAATTAGAAGAACTTTTTGCTAATTACGGCACTGTTAAAAGTGTTAATATTATCCAGGGCAAAGGCTTTGGATTTGTAGAAATGTCTTCTTCAGAAGAAGCTAATAAAGCAAAAGATTCTTTACATGATTCAGATTTTAATGATCGACCATTAAAGATTGATGAAGCTAAGCCACAAAAACCCAGAAGAGATTTTAGTGATAGTCGAAGACGTTATTAATTATAGTTGAAGAATAACAAAAAACCCCTTTAGCGGTAAAGCTGAAGGGGTTTCTTGTATTTGAAATAAATGGTCGAAGAAATAATAAAATATTTTTGATTCTGCCCAAAGCCACCCGAAAAATTTCAAAGTAAAGTTTATAAACACAGATGTCTATTATCAGTTTATCAGATAGAAAATTAATACTTTATTGAAGAAAAGAGTAAAATTTTGTTATTGCTGAAGAAAAAATATCCGGAGAAAGAAGTTATGAAAATAAATAAAATATATGATATTAATGATTTTACTTTTACTTCAATTGTAAGTGAACTTAAGGAAGTAGATGAAGTAGATGAAGTAGATAAGAAAGAACTGATTACTGAGAAAATAAAAAGTAAAAATCCTCAGGATAAAATAAAAACAATAAAAGGGTCAGAAATAAATTCTATCCCCCTTGATAAGAGAGCCAATCTGGATGACCCAGTCAAGATGTATCTAAAGGAAATTGGTCAAATTAAATTATTAACTGCAAAAAAAGAGATTGAATTAGCCAAACGAATTGAAGAAGGGGACGTGGAGGCTAAAAGAATTCTTGCGCAATCAAATTTAAGATTGGTTGTTAGCATTGCTAAGCATTATGTAGGTAAAGGGCTGCTCTTTTTGGATTTGATTCAGGAAGGGAATATAGGTTTGATGAAGGCTGTAGAAAAATTTAATTATAAGCTTGGCAATAAATTTAGCACTTATGCAACCTGGTGGATTAGACAAGCTATTACCCGCTCTATAGCTGATCAGGGACGAACAATACGTGTTCCTGTACATATGGTGGATATGATACATAAGGTGACAAGAGCATCAAAGCTTTTATTACAGGATCTGGGTAGAGAGCCTTCTGTTGAGGAAATTGCCGAAAAGATGGAGCTGCCATCGGAAAAAATCAGAAAAATCATCAAAGTTGCCCGACATCCTATTTCCCTAGAAAGTCCCATTGGTAAAGAAGATGACAGAAGTTTAGGAGATTTTATTGAAGATGAGGATTCCCCTGAACCTCAGAAAATCGCTGGTGATACTTTATTAAAAGAGCAGCTGGATGAAGTTTTAAAAACTTTAACACAGAGAGAAAAACATGTTTTAGAATTAAGATTTGGTATAGCCGGAAGCCACCCCCATACCCTGGAAGAAGTCGGGAAGGATTTTGGATTAACACGTGAAAGGATCAGGCAAATACAGGATAAGGCAATTAAAAGATTAAGGCATCCTAAGCGAAGTAAAAAATTACGAGATTATCTTGATTAAAAGTAAGTACTACAGGATAGGTAATACTATAACTATATAGAAAAAATCTTCATATCTTAATTTTACATGTTAAGAATTTTACTGAGAAAGCTTAATTGGTATATACTTCTTGCAAAAGACATAGGAGTTAACTCTTGAATTATCATAAAGAAAAGAAAATCAAATTTCAACTACATAGTGGATTTTGTACTTAGCTTTAACAGTAATTTGAAGAGGTCAAAACAAATTTCCATGTAGAAATTCTTCTAACTCAAGAAGTATAAGAGATGTAAGGGAGTGCTAATGAAGATATCCATAGCAACAATAACTAAAAAGTTCAATTCTTTAAAACCTATAAATGATTTTTTAGAGAATGCTTTAAAATATAATCATAAAATTTACAGTATAATAATTGTCTATTCCCATAATTGTAATTTTCGCTTAGTAGAAAGTTTAAGAGAAAAAGTAAAAGTTTTTTTACTGAAAGTCAATGATTCCCCGGAAATGATAAAATCATTAAACCAGATGGGTTTACCTATAGAAAATATAGATACTTTACTCAATTGCCGTACTTTAAAAAAGCATAAATTAGTGCCATATGGTATGAATAGAAATTATGCCTTAATTCAGGCTTTATTAAATGGCTCGGAGTCAATTATTTTTATTGATACAGATGTTTATCCTAAAGTATTGGTAAAAGAAAATGACAAAGTACGAGAAAAAGAGATAGATTTTGTCGGAAGGCACCTGGAATATCTAAAGAAAGAAGATGTTATTATTACCACCAGTGATTATTCTGGATATTCTATTATTCCACCCATGCGTTTTAAGGGAATGAGGGAATTATTTCTGTCTTTACAAAAAGAAGATACTTATGATTTTGTAAGAAATTCAGAAAAACATGCCTGTTTAAATTTAGATAATGATAAAAAGAGAAAGGTTTTTGAAACAAATAAAATATTAGGTGGAAATGTAGCAATCAAATTAACTGACCTTAAAGAGATAATCCCTTTCTTTTCAACAGTTTATGATGTGAATGGTGAAAATTTTCTAACTCGCGGGGAAGATACTTTGCTTGGAATCAAATTTAAAAATTGTCAAAAGAAATGTATTGATATAGATACCAAAATATTCCATAATACCTTTGGTAATTATCCAAAGGTCCCGGATATAAAGAAAGACAAATCTATCAAGGACAGATTTTTTTATACCTGCCTGGGATGGATAGGTAGGAATCCTTTTCTAAATTGGCTGAAGGGCGTAGATGTAGAAGAAGTAAAAAAATTACAGAAAGAAAAATCAGTTATAGGCGCCAGGGCTTTAACATCTTACCTTCAAGATGAGAGATTTTTAATCCTGCCTGCAGCATTGGAAAAATCTTACAATAATCTAGAAAGAGTAATTAGTGAATACAAAAACACCATGCAGGCTTGGAATAAGCTGATTGAAAAATTAGAAGAATGGGAGTTAAATAAATGAAGATATTAATAATAAATCACTTCCCCCTGAATGGTTCAGGAAGCGGAGTCTACACTAAAAACCTGGCAAAAGAATTAACCAAAATCGGACATAGCGTTAAAGTAATATTTCCGGAAAACCAGACAGTACCAACAGAAATTTTTGAAATAAGACCGATAATGTTCAAGAGTAACAATAATAACAATTATGAAGTTGATTTTAATTTCCCCTGTTTTACCAGTCATCCCAGGAGCAATAACACTTTTTATGAACTAAATAATAAGCAGATGAGGGATTATGTTGATATAATGACCAGAGTGACCAGGGAAGAAGTAGAGAAATTCAAACCTGATATTGTTCATGCCCAGCACCTCTGGATTGCCCCGTATGCTGCCCACAAGACCGGTATTCCCTATGTAGCAACAGCACATGGTACAGACCTGAAGGGATTTATAGAAGACAAAAGATATCATCCTTTTGCCTTGGATGGTGCTCAAAACGCGAAAAAAGTTATTACCATATCAAAACAAGTAGACAGAGAAGTCAATGAACTCTACAATATAGAAAATAAAAAAAGAAAAATTATTTATAGTGGTTATGATAACGAAATTTTCAAAGTGAAAGACCTTTCCAGGAAGGAAGTCTTAGCAAAGTTTGGAATAAATGATATTCCAAATTATATTGTTTTTTTTGCCGGGAAATTAGCCCATTTTAAGGGAGTAGACATATTATTAAAAGCCGCTAAAATATATGAAAACCAGATGAAAGAAAAAACAATGACCTTAATAGCCGGTAATGGCATATTGTATGAAGAATTAAAAAAACTGAGAGATTTTTTAAAGTTAAAAAGAACATTTTTTCTGGGTCATGTAAACCAGGAACAGTTAGGAGATTTGTTTAATATTGCCGATGTGAGTACTGTGCCTTCAAGAACTGAACCTTTTGGATTGGTAGCTATAGAGGCACTGGCTTGCGGTACGCCGGTAGTAGGCACTAACCAGGGAGGGTTGCCAGATTTTATAAATTCAGACATTGGTGCCCTGGTTGATGTAGAAGATGATATATCCCTGGCAGAAGCAATTATTAACGAGCTGGTAAGGCATGATAAAAAAGATAGAAAAAAGCGGGCGCATGAGTATGCAATGAATAATTTTTCCTGGGAAAATACTATTAAACAAGTAGAAGAGATATATCAGGAAGTAATATATTAACCAAATAAAGATAATTTTTTAAAAAATCATTATCTACATAATAAGAAGGAGAAATAAAAATGCGAACTGTAGTGGTTATACCTACTTATTGGGGCCGGAGAAACAAAGTTGGTTACAAAAAAGGAGACATTGTCTATGACCACGCTACTCCGGTTGATGAAGAAGGAACACTGGCTCGGACCCTGGAAAGTATGAAGATTTTAAAAAAGAAGGATTTCAAATTAGTAGTGTTGGTTTGCCCAACAAATATGGAAATAGAAGATGAAGCAGAAGAAAAAGCCAGAAAAATAATCAAAGAAGTAGGGCTTGATGCAGAAACCTATCTATTCACCCAGAATACTTTAAAGAAAATTAAAAGATTTGCTAGAAGTTCTAAATTAAATGAAAATATGCTTTCATTATTAAGCTTAAGCGGTTATGCCAATGTCAGAAATATGTGCCTATTTGCTGCTCATTTGATTAATTCTGAAATTACAGTATTGATTGATGATGATGAAGTGATTGAGAATCCTGATTTTATGGGTATAGCCCGGGAATTTATTGGCAAGAGAGTATATGGTGAAACTGTATACGGGGTAGCCGGGTATTATTTGAACAAATATGGAAATTATTATGATGATGTCAGCATGGAACCCTGGATGACTTATTGGAATAGGTTTGGATGTAAATCAAAGGCTTTTGATAAGATAATCGGTTGTGAGCCACGCCTTAAACAAACTCCTTTTGTTTTTGGCGGGGCTATGGTTGTTCATAAAAATTTATACCAGATAGTTCCTTTTGATCCCAATATTACCAGGGGGGAAGATATTGATTATCTCATTAATGCCAAAATGTTCGGTTTTGATTTCTTTCTGGATAATAAATTAAGCATAAAACATTTACCTCCCCCAAAGACCCATCCTGTATGGCAGAGAACCAGGGAGGATATCTATAGGTTTATTTACGAAAAATCTAAAATTGACTCTCAATATGAAGTAAATAACATGCGGATGGTATCAGCAAAAGATTTTTTACCCTATCCCGGAGAATTTTTAACTAATGACCTGGAAGATAAAATCTTTAAGACTAATTTATTGCTGGCAATGGAATCTCTGGCGAATAACGAGGTAGAAGCCAGTAAGGAATCCATAAAAAATATATATTTGAGTATGTATGAGGCTATTCCTAAAAAAGACCCCTTTACTGCCTACAGAAAAATACAAAAGAATTGGGAGAAATTGATAGATTTTAGCCTGAACAACAAGAAAGCGATAAGAAGAATAATGGAGGAAAAGAATCTATTTAAAGTTGATATTAGAGTTGATAAGGGGCATTATGAAAAGATTAGTCTGGAAGATAAAAAAGCAATACTAAAGAAAATGTCAGAGTTTAAG
>CAYOLB010000323.1:0-3039 GCA_964404675.1 uncultured Atribacterota bacterium
ACGGTTTGACCATAAATATTTTTATAGCTACCGTTGACATTTGCGGTAATTTTAGAGTTCTCGAATGTGCCATAACCAGTACTCCAGTTAATATGTTCTGAGTCGATGATCCTAAAATTGGAAATGGTAAGCGAACCAGAGCTATCTTTGATGTAGCATTTAGCAGTTGTAACACCAGCAGTACTGGAATTAGTCATTGTCCAGTTACCGGTTATTCCAGTTGAGGTTGAAGGACTAACACCACTGCAACCAATCATTAAAAGAGCAAATACCAAAAAGACAGAAACATAAAATAATTTCTTATTCATAATAAACCCCCTAATTATTCACATAATAACCAAAAATAGAAAGAAAGTAAAAAATATGAAAATGCGTCATTAGGCTATCTAACCTTTCAATTCAAAATCTTTCCCATTAACCAAACCTTACTATACATAACTAAGCATTATCGCTGACCTTCTCCTAGAAGGTCCGATAGTGCAAGTTATGTACTTGTAGCCCACAAAATAAGCCTGGATAGTAAGGTGGTGGAGTATCAATCGCTTTAAATACTCTACTTATTGCTAAGCGTCTACCTTAAAGAGATAAGCAATAGACTGATTCATAATTAACGATATACCCTCAAGTATAACAGGATAAGTTATTTATGAATGTTACCCAAAGACCGTTTTTGAGAGATGATAAACTTTCCCAACAGGCCAATATTAACGGTAGCGATAAGCAGTCAATTATCCTGGTAGAGTTACGGTTAATAGGACAGATAAGCCCAGAAAGTAACACTACCGGCGGGGGAAAGATAAAAAGAGATGATCCAGGATAGTAAAAAAGTAGTACAGAAATTATACAGGATTAGTACAGAGTTAGTAAAAAGTTAGTCAAATGTCAGTAAAATCAGAAAAAATCAGAAAAACAGATCTTGAAATATGGCCAGAATTGAAAAATTTAAAAGCATTAAGGGTTATTCATTAAGCAAAAATAACAAAAAATAGCAAGTACATAACACAATAGGTCTTTTGTTAACCAACAAGAAAGGGATAAAAAAAGGGATATATCCTATACAAAATAACACTTGCAGGAATAATATCTATTTATATTTTATAAAATATTTGACATTGCATAACATAAAGTAGTAATGTAGAAAAAAATATTGCATTACAGAGTAAGGTAAAGAGGGGGTTAAGAAATGAACAATGTTGAACCTATCAGAAGTAAAGAAAAAATCTATGCAATTAAGCAATATATCCTTAGCGACAAATATAATCAGGAATACCAGGCCCGGGATTATCTGTTATTTGTCTTTGGTATTAATTCAGCATTAAGGATCAGTGATTTATTATCACTTAAAATTAAAGATGTAATTGATAGCCAAGGGGAAATAAAGGAATCTTTTAAGATAAAAACCAAAAAGACAAAAAAGGAAATGAAAATATTAATAAATGATTCAGTTAGAAAAACATTGAAATACTACCTGGATAAAGAAAAGTTTCCAGATCCTAACGATTATATTTTTAAGACCAGGACAGGCCAAAACCTGGACCGTATCAGGGCATGGGTATTAATCAAAAAGTGGGTTAAGGCAGTAGGATTAGATCCGGCCAATTATGGCACTCATACATTAAGGAAAAGCTGGGGCTATCATTCCCGGAAAAACTTCGGAATACCTATTGAATTAATATCGGAAAAGCTAGGGCATAAATCAAATGCAGTAACAAAAAGATACATCGGGATAAGTCAGGAAGAAATCAACAATATTGAAAAAAGGGTATGTTTATAAGAGTCATACAAAATTTTTGAAATATGAGCGTATTTTGAACGATTTAGGGTATTCAAGGGGGGAAGTATGGTAGTTTTGAAAGCTATAAAAGAATATTTTATTTTGATGGTTAATAATATTGTATTGCTAACAGGTACAGGTATATTTGCTCATAGTCTATTTAGCTTTAATTATTATTATAATACCGGTAAGGCCTCAAAGTATTTGCCAACTATACCGAATCATTATTACTATGATTCAATAGATAAAAATTTATTAACTATAGGGGCTATTTTGATAGGTATAGGTTTATTAATGAGAGTAAAAAGGAATGAGAAAAAATTATAAATATTGTATATTCCAGGAGGAAATATAGCAAGTCCTTACACTAATTGGATAATGGATTTAATGTCAGAAGATAACTACCAATACAGAAAAGAAAATGAGCAGTTGGATAAGAATAATAAAAAGTAAAGTTATTTTTAGGGGGTTTAAAGATAATGAAATTATTTGAGAGAATTATTCTTTATACGGTAATAGCAATAATGGCTTTTCATGTATTTATGGTAGATGACAAAGCTGAAAGCCAGGTGGCAATACAGGAAGAAATAAGGGCTAGGAGAATATCAATAGTGAACGATAAAGGGAGAGAAGTGATTGGTATTCGTACTACTCCAGAAAATGGTGGAGCGATAGCAATATATGACCAAAATGGTAGTATTGAACTAGTTATGGCGAGTAGTAGTATCGTAACATTTAATAAGAATGGCAGAGGTGGAATTACTATGACAACTTCTGATGAAGGCGGATCAATAAGCATTGATGACAAAAAAGGGGTTACGGGAATAAAAATTTTCGTTGGTAATGAGAGTAGTTTAATAACAACATATGATAAAAATGGTGTAATGGGAACTCTTATCGGTACAGTAAATTCAAAGGGTGGTGGCCTAGTGATTTTTGATGAAAAAGGGAAGAATCAAAGATTATATTCTTCAAGATAAAACAGGTGTAAACGAATGACAAAAAGTGATCTTAACTTAAAAGAAGTATGCCAGGAAATAGGCAAAAGCAAACGGACTATAACCAGGTATATCAAAAAAGGGGTTTTGAATCCGGAAAGAGTTAAAACAGAAAATGGAATCCTGGAATATAGATTTGATCCATTAGAGATAGAAAAGATAAAAAATAATAATCAAGCTATCGGACAAACGACAAGACAAAAGACAAAAAATGATATAAAAAAAGATGACTCATTGTCACTACTGACTGATACCGTAAAGCTATTA
>CAYOLB010000324.1:0-7209 GCA_964404675.1 uncultured Atribacterota bacterium
TATGGTACATATTACACTAATCCTATTGAATATAAGCCAGGAGTTGGTGATTATTTAATGGGTGGTTTAGGTTCTATAGGCGGATTGAAATAAAGAAGGTGGTTTTATGCCTAATATAATACAGTTACAATCTCCATATCTAAAAGGACAGTCGCCATATGAGGTGTTCCAAGACCGTATGGGTGCAGTTGCAGGTATTGCCAATGGAATAAAAAAGATTAGAGAAAATAAGTGGGAGTCTGACCTTATCAAATCTATTTCAAGCGATATTATGAATTATGATAGTGATGACGAAATAGAACGTGATACAACGTTGCTTAACCAAGAGTACGTAGAACCACAGGAAGCAGAGATTACCGAGTTCGCACAGAATGTCATTGACATTGTTGGTAAGACAGACGTTGGTACGATGACACAAAAAGAACAGATGATGGGTAATATTCCCCAACAGACGTCTATGGTACAAAATGCGTTTGAAGGTTCGGATATACTCAATCAAGCTACCGTTTCTCAAGAAGGTGGGAAACAGCAACCAACTGAAATAACTAAATCAGGTGATATTGAAGCAGCTCGAAATATTTATCCTTATGGTAGGTTTACCGAAGTTACTAAAACTAAAATACCGAAGGAACAACCAACAGAACAACCAAGTGGAATGGTATCAGGCGATGTTACCGAACAGGGTAGTAATCCCGTTGCATTACCGCAAGGTTCTATTGAACAGATATTGGGTATGGTACAGAAAATGGACGGTGCTATTGATTTTAATAAGACATTGAAAATGATAGAACAACGTAAGAGTTCAATGCCTGTCAGTCCATTAGAACAGAATGTAGTACAGCACGTAATGAACCAGCCTTCACCGAAAGAGCAAATGGCGTCTGATTTGGAATTGGCACAGTCTATCGAAAGTGCGTTATATCCTGAAGGGACGGGTGAAGACGCTATTTGGAATAGAGCTGGAGTATTACCATCTGAAATGAGGGCAGACTATTTAAGACAACATGGTATTAATATACCAGATACAGTAGAGGTAGGGAAACCTATAACACCAACTGATTTAAAAAATATTACAGATAGATTAGCTTTATTTAAAGATAAACCAGATTTATTTGAAGCAGAAAGAATGAGATTACAAGAAACTTATGGATACAATTTATCTAATTATGTACCAGAGATATTTCAAGAAAATGAAAATGTTGAAGTATCTAATTTATATAATACACCATCTTCCGTACTGGCAAATGTTTCAGCACCTAAAGGTTTGGTTGTTGTACCAAAACGTGATTCTTCTACTGGGAAGTATTATGCTGATTTTCAAAAAGCTGCTCCCACTACAGAAGATGGATATATGTCAGTAGGAGAAAAAAGAGAAATAGATGTAGCAAAACAACAGAGACAAGAAGCAGATAATATTTTATTTGGAACTACTGATGTATTTTCTGGAATAAGACAACCAGGATTAATACCAAATAATGTTAGTTTAAAACTTTCAAGAGGAGTTGAATTAACACCAGAAGAAATAACTCCTGTATTAAATAGCTGGAATACAATAAAAGATAATTATCCTACTGGGGTGCAAAATCTTGTAGAGGCTAATTTGTCAAGATATGGTATTAAATCAGAAAATATAACTGAACCAGAACCAGAACCAGAACCAGAAGAAAAAACAAGTGGAGTGGATTACAGTAAAATACCAGGAACAGTAGATTGGTTTAAAAAGAATGTATTGGGTATAGGAGAAGAAATCGAACCTGTACCTGAATCTGACAAAGATAAAGGTTTAGAAGCACCTAAACAACCTGCTTTGCATACACCTGATATAAATAAACAAATAGAACAGGATAGACAATATACAAAGGAAAATCCTGATTCTCTTTCTGCTATACAAAGAACATTAAAAGAACAAGGTTATTGGGATTACGAAATAACTGGTAAATGGACAGAGTTACTTGAAAATGCTTTACGTCAATTTTATAGAGAACAACAGCAATAAGGTGATTATATGCAATTAAAATCAATAACAGAATATATTGATACAAAAGAAAAAAAAGAAGAAGAAAAGAAAGAAAAGCCTAAAGGAACTTTTACACCTATTACTGAATTAATAAAAGAAAAACAACAAAAAACAGGAAGTTCTTTCGGTGGTAGCTGGGGAGTATCTGATTTAGTTAAAGAAAAGGAAGAAGAATCTTTCCAACAGGTCTATAAAGAAGTGGCAGCAAAGTTAGGATTATCATCAGACCCTGATGACCCTAAACACTATTATGATTATAGAGCCTTATATAGAGATACAGGTAAATTGGAACCAGATGAAACAGGACATTTCCCTTCTAAGTATAAAAAAGAAGGACATCCTAATTTAATAGTAGATGGTGTAAACACTAAAACAGGAGAGTCTGAATCTAAAGAAACTCCACCTCAATTACAAGATGTTGCTAAAATTATGCCTGAAGCAGAAAAGAAAGATGCTACTGAATCTACTATGGGAACTGCCGAATATGTAGGTGGTAAAATTTATTCTACTTTACTTGAAAAAGCTACTTTTGCTATGGCAGCACCTGTATCAAGTGGACTAGAAAAAACATTTAGGTTCTTCGGATTAGAAGATATAGCAGATAAACAAAAAGAAGTTACTGAATTTTATAAAACACCACCAGTTACTGAAAAAGTAGAAGAACACACTGCCTATTTAAGACAACAGGCTTATGAAAAAGGAACACTACAGGGTGTTGGGTTTGATATAACAGAGTCTGCTACTCAATTAATAGGACTACTTACACAAATGGCAGCTACCAAGAGATTGCCTGCTTTTCAAGGGAAAGATATAGGTACTCATTTTGGGGCTATGGCTACTCATGCTATTGCTACAACTCCAGGTGATTTTGAAGATAGGTTACAATCAGCATTATTTCGTATAGGCTATTCTATGACTCCGTTTATTGCCAACGCTACTGGTGCTACTGGATTAACTGCGGTTGCTACTGATACTGCTTTGAATGTTTTTCTAACATCATCTACTTATAAAAAAGCCCTTGAAGAAGCTGAAAATCCTGAACAATTTTTTTCTATGGCTATACCACAATTAGTAATGGATATTGGTATGGCTTGGAATACAAGAGGACTGCCAGCAAACCAAAAACAAGCTATGTTAGATAAATATTTGAAAGCTGAAAATAGAGCTATTAAACCTTCATTGAAAGAATTTAATAAAATTACAGAACAATTTGAGAAAGACTTTGAGGCAAGAAAAAAATTAGAAGAATCTATGCCTGAAAGTAGTTTTGCTAAAATGCAAAGAGAAGAAATTGAAAAAGAACACACTATTAAACCCGAAGAAACTACCCCAACTACCGAGAAAAGTGCGGAGGTTGGGAAACCTATTATTGCGTATCACGGGACAGACAAAGATTTTGATACATTTGATACTAAACAAGAAGAAAGGTTTGGTAGTCATTTTGGAAGTTTAGAAACTGTTGAAAATGTAGCTAAATCCACAGGAAAAGATATAGACAAGTTTAAAATTAAAAAAGTAGAACTTGATATTAAAAATCCTATACGATTACCTGATATAACCTATTGGGAAGCAGAAAAAATTGCAGAAGAATTAGCAAAACAGGGCATTACTGTTAAACCAAAAGATTATTTAGGTTCAGAATATTATACTCACGAAGATATTATTAAAGAGTTGCAAAAACAAGGATATGACGGCGTTGTTTATGAAAATAAAGCAGAAGGTGGCGGTGACTCTTATATTGCATTTAAACCAGAACAGATAAAAACAATTTCACAACCCACCCCACTTACCGAGAAATCCTCGGAAGCTCCCCCGAAAAAAATCGAGACCAAAGTCGAACAACCTATAGGAAAGGTCGAAACAGAACCTACTAATATTAGAGAGCAAGCTAAAGAGATATTAAAGAAACGTGGTTATGATGAATCACGTATCAATAATCTTTTACGTGATATGCCAGAAGAAGCTATGCAAAATTTAGTAAAAGAAGGAGTAAAAGAAATACCTTCTGAACGTGAAAAGGGAGAGAAAGAATATCGGGAAGAAGAATATGGACTTACAGAAAGTGAACAGGCATTAAAAGATACATTAAAAACTGAAATTAGAGAAGAAATACCCGAAATACCCGAACTTCCAAGAGGTGAACCAGAAAAAATAGAATCTGAACCAATTAAACAAAAAGTTGGACAACCTATATCTGAAATGGAACAAATAAATGCTATTTCACTTGAACGAGATTTAATAGGAGAATTACATACAAAATTCTCTAATTGGTATGATGTTCAGTCTCCATTTGTAAAAGAGGGTGCTGATGAAACGGGATATAGAGTTAAAAATTATTTTGGAGAAAGAGAGGCTGGATTACTTAAAGGGGAAGAACTTATATTTAAAATGGAAGATATAGGCAAAAAAAATAATTTAACACAAGATGATTTTCTTGAAACAACTTATGCTACTGAAAGTTCAAAATATTATGGACAATTAGATAAAAATACCAGAAAACAGATAAAACCAGTTATTAATGAAGTTAATAAATTTTATAAGGATTGGGAAAAGAAACTAAAAGATATAGGGTGGATGACAGAACCTTTTCCACAAAGTTTACTTGCTCGAAATAATCGAAATATAGATGCTCTACAAGAACAAATTGAACGTGGCAATTTAACAGAAAAAGAAACAGAAAAAGCAAAACAATCTATAACTGATTTAAAGGCACAAAATAAAAAAATAAAAGACCTCGATTTACAATTTGTTTCTGTTCCTATTCGTATGATTATGGAACATGGGGATAGTGCAGTAAGTAAGCATTTTCTGAACTTCCTGCCACATTGGGGTAGAAAGTCTTTAACTATCAAAGATTTAGTAGAAGAAGGAGTATTAACCAAAGAACAGGCTGATATTAGAAATATCATTACTGAATACTCCGATAGAATGAGTCAAAAATATGCTATGGGACAGATATTCAAAGCAGCAGAAGATGATGGATTAATAGCAAAAGCAAGCCAAAAACCCGAATGGTCTGAATTTACTGCTAAAATTGTACCACAATTAAAGGGTAAAGTAGTACACCCCGCTTTTAATGATATGTTAACTTCTTTTTTTGGAACAGCAGATAGGGGTATGGGTCATAGAGGTTTTTATGAAAATCTTGTTGGTGTAACCAAAATGATGCAATTTTATAATCCTATATTTTTACCAATGTATGATGTTTTACAAGGTTTTGCAGCAGGAACGTTTACATCAAGAACTACACCAAAATCTATAATACAAGCATTAAAAGATGTTCCATTAACTGTAGGGAAAAAACATAAACCAGCTTCTGAAAATTATATTGAAGCATTTGAAAATGGATTATTTTCTGTACCCTTTTCTGTTCCATTTGATAAATACCAAGAACGTATTAATAATATGATGGACAAGGGTTGGATAGAAAAAACACTTGGAAAAACAGTAGCCAATCCCCTCATGAGTACTTATCAATTATCATGGAATACTGCTTGGAAAGGCGACCATATTGTTAGAATGATGACTTATAATAATTTAAAAGAACAGGGACATTCTTCAAAAGAAGCAGCTCAAATAGCTGCTAAATTTCATGGTGATTATGCAAGTGTTCCACCTGCTACCAGAAAAACACTAAATAAATTTTTCTTTACACCAACATTTAAACTTGCTATGAGTAAATTATATACAGATATGGGAAAAGGTGCTGCAAAAACTATTTTTACACCAGATAAAGCTGAAGCAAAAGACAAAACTTATGCTAAGGGATTATTGATGGCTGGTGCTGCATTAGAAGGAATGGAATATTTTTTCACCCAAATATTAGGATATGAATCAGAACAGAGATATAGAAAATATACAAAAGAAGTTGAAACTGATGATGAGGGTACAAGAGAAAGTGTTATTACTACATCAAATCCATTTAATATTCCTTGGAGATATTATTATCGTGGAAAATCTGCTATAGATGACCCAAGTTTGAATACCCTTGAAAAAGTATTAGACCAAGCAAGGTATGACCTTACACCTGTTTTAAGGGTAGCCTTTGATGTAGCTGAAAATAAATATGAAAATGTTTATAAATTTGGTGATGACGCTGATAAGCAATTAGCTTCAACTGCCAGATATGTTACCAAAGAATTAGTTGGTATTACCAAACCAATAATGGAAGCAACTGTTGAACCTGATGAATATACACAGCGTAATAAAGAGATATTTCAACAGGAATTAGGTAAATTAAATTCTACGCTTTTAAGTCCGTTTGTTTTTCATTACACAAGGGATACCAAAGACAAGAGATTACAGAGAATGCTTTATAATTTAGAACAAAATTATCGGGAAGTAGTCAAAACAACAGATGACCCCGAGCAGATGAATAGAATTGTAGATAATTTTTATGAAGAGCAGGAAAAAATATTAAAGCAATTAGATGAGTATTTAGAAAAGAAATAATTAAGGAATAATATTTATAATTTTATTTATGATACGAGAAAATATAGTATTCTGCAATCCAAATATATACCCAAGAATAAAATCAATAGACATTAAAACCATAAACAATACTATACCCGCTATAAGTATTAACAAAACATAGTCCCTTATAACTGGAAATTTTTGGGGTAAAAAAATAAGCAATATAATTATCCCTAAACCATATATAAAGAAATTTAGGAAAACTTTTATATACCTCATACTTTATTATACCACGATAGTCAATAGGAGTTAATTATGCCATTCACAAAAGTTAGACACACTGCACGAGATTGGACAAAAAAAAGAATACCTCTTTTAAGTGCTGGTTGGTTTGAAACCCAATGGTTTCAAGATAACTGGTTTTCTACAGGGGAAACAAGGACGTTTGTCAAGAAAAGACACACTGCACGAGATTGGACAAAGGTGAAACATTAAAGGAAGTGAAATATATGTTTAAGAAAATTGTATTACTAATGCTATGTTTACTGTTGTCGGTAATGATAGCGTTCAGTCAGACGGGGGACTATACGACTCACGATTTATTTTATCGTCCTGATTATGGGGCGAGTGGAACAACGGAGTGGCAAGAATTCAATGTTTACCTTGAGATAGCGGATAATCAGATTGAGGATAATAAGGATAATTCGTTTGCAGTAATAGATACGGAAGCAGAGTTAGAAAGTGCTATTACTGACGTTACGGATTTCTATACCGATAAT
>CAYOLB010000325.1:0-2005 GCA_964404675.1 uncultured Atribacterota bacterium
AGTAATACATAAATTATGATCTACATAGGCCTTGCCATTCCTGATAGATAAGGCACCATTAGGGCAGGCTTCGACACAAGTGCCGCAACCCTCACAGAACCTGGAAATAAATAACCTCTTTCTACGTAATCCCTTTTGAGGTAAATCTTTTTCCTCCAGCTTTTTATTTTCAAATATTTTGAGATTAACAGCTAATTCTCTGGAATTAATCATTCCAATAGCCGTGGAATTGATCTCTTTAATCTTTCTAACATAATTTATGGATTCTTCTAGCTGTCTTATTAAATAACCACCTGCTAGTGCCTTCATAGCATAAAGACCTTTCCCTGCCTTATGTGCTTTTCTGATAGCTTCAATCATATCTTCTGGGGTTCCACCAATAATACCTAGTCCTACTTTATTAAGAATTGGAAAAATTATGTCTATTTCTTCAACTTCAGAAGCTTTGTCGACAACTTCCACAGCGTGTGTTGAAATCCCAATTGCCCTGATAATCCCTTTTTTCTTTAAATCTAGCAAACATTCTAGGGCTCCAGCTCTTTTCTGAAAAACATTTTTGTCTTCTTTTGCGGCATGTAAATGAAAAATATCAATATAATCACGCTTCATTTCGCGGCAGGCCTCATAAACTGCTGCTTTCATTTCATCATACCCAATAGCATGTGATTTACTAGCTATCACCACTTCTCCTGAATAATCCTGCAAAGCCTCCTTAATATGAGGATAAGTCTTATAAGCCTGTGCTGTATCTAAAAAATTAATTCCAGAATTTAATCCTTGCAATACAACTTTTGCACCTTCTCTTACATCTATGTCAGCTTGCAAAGGGCCCATTGGCAAAACACCAAAGCAAAGTTCACTTACTTTTATTCCAGATCTCCCTAAAATGTTATACTTCATCTCTTACTCCTTGTATGCCTTATTTGTTAATAAATTTGTAGTACATATAATGTCATCACCCAAGACAATCTTTATTATAAATAATAACATATTTCTCTAGACCTGTTAATTTTTCTTATTCTTTCTTTTTTCTTCATACATTTCCTGATCCGCAATAGCTATAAGTTCATCCAAACCCCTTGGTTTAGCTGGTGAATATTCTGAAAATCCCATACTGAATTGAATATTGTAATCCTTATTTATTTCTCTATTTAACTGTAAGAGGGCATTTTGTAAACGTTCCCTGATAGAATGAGATTCTTGGAAAGGGGTATCAGGGAATACCAACAAAAATTCATCTCCTCCCATTCGGCAAACAATATCCACTTCTCTTAAATTCTGTTTAAATAGATCTGTAATTTGTTTTAAGACAGTATCCCCTTCTAAATGCCCATATCTATCATTGATATTCTTGAAATTATCAATATCAAAAAAAGCTAGTAATAATGGTAATCGATTGCGATTAGATAACCTAATCTGTCTATCTATTAATTCCAGGCCATGCCTGCGATTATAGCATCCGGTTAAAGAATCAATGCGAGCCATTTTCGATAATTGTTCCTCTAATTTTTTCCTTTCAGTAATATCGATGAAAGTTCCAATAATTCCCTTGTTTTCGCCATCAATAATTACCGGTGAACCTGATATAGATACCGGGAACAAAGTGCCATCTTTTTTCTTTCTGATTGTTTCAAACCGGACATAGCCATCGGAAATGACTTTTTTATCGAGCTTCTCCCCTTCTTCTATTCTATCTTTTGGATGAATAATGCCACAATTTACATTTTTACCCTTAATTTCTTCCAAGGTATAACCAAAAAGTTGGGTAAAACGTTTATTAGCATCTATAATCGGGCCTTTCTCATTAACATAAAGCAATGCTTCAGAATGACTTTGAAAGAGACTAAAAAACTCTTGCTGGCTCTTACGAAGGGCTTCTTCATCAAGTTTCCTCTTAATTGCAATAGATATCTGGGATGAAATAAATTCTAATAACTGAATATCTTCCGGAGAAAAACAATCGGGATTAGTATAACTTTGAACAACAAGGGCTCCAATAGTATCT
>CAYOLB010000326.1:0-13894 GCA_964404675.1 uncultured Atribacterota bacterium
TAATATCCTTATACTTAATGTTATTTTCTATTCTATTTTTGATAGAAAAAATATAATAAATTTTTAATTTATCTACATAAATAATTCGAGGTATTTTTCGTTGTTTTCAAGATGCTTTTTCATTAAATTTCGTGCTTTTTTCCTGTCTTTTTCTTCTATTGCCTGGATCATTTTTTCATGATAATAAAGGCCTGGTTCTGTTCCCATAGCTTCTACAATTTTAACCATATGATTTCTGAAAAAATCTTTTATGACAAAATTAGCCCTGATAATAATGGGGTTTTTGGTTATCTGTGATAAGGCCAGGTGAAAATTTAAATCTTCCAATGCAAAGTTATCTGAATCGTTATTTTTATATTTATTCATCTCTTTTAATATAGTCTTTAGTCTTTGAATATCTTCTTCAGAGGCTCTTTCAACTACCAATTCAATAGATCCCACTTCTACAATTTTTCTATATTCATGCATATAGGCTGCCTGTGATCTGTCAAATTGAATAAGTGGTAGCAATGATACAAAGAATGATTCAGAAAAAGTATTCTTTACAAATGTTCCCTGACCTCTCTTTTTTTCAAGAAGGTCAAGAGCAACTAATGCCTGTAAGGCCTCTCTTATGGTAATCCTACTGACATTTAAAATTTCTACTAGTTGATTCTCTGAAGGTATTTTATAACCTGGTTGCCATTTCCCGGTAATAATCTGGTCTTTAAGCTGTTCGAAGACCTGTCTGGTCAAATTCTCTGTTTTTTGAACTGATTTCAAACTTTTATTCTCCAATCTAGTTTTTATTAAAAAGCCATTACTGTATTCTTATTAGAAATTATTAACATTAGATGATTCGTTTTTTCAAAATACTATTGTACTATATTATTATTATATATGTTGTTGGATGTATTACAACTTTAATTTTTAAATATAAAAAATAAAATATTTATTTACTATTAATTTACAAGTCAATATCGCACACTAAAAGTGGGTTACTTTAAGAATATTTTGGCTAACATAACTATTTTTTCGATAAAAACGTTATTCTGCTCTTCAATGTTTAAAGGATTTTTACTTTTCTGCTATACTAAAAATGATATCATAGTATTAATATAATCTAGAAATAATTATAAATATTTCTAGATAAGGAGAATATATGCCTGAACTGCCTGCTGTTGAAATCTACATAAATTATTTAACCAGTGCAATCTTACAGAAGTTAATGGAAGTTCTTGCTATTCCTGCACTAAACATCAAAAGTAAAACTAACAAGGTTGAAGGTAAAGCAAGATAGAGGGATTCGATAAATGAATTCAGAAATTTTATCAAAAAATGTTAAAAATAACATACTATATTTGGCTGCATCAGAAGAAGAAAAAGAGTTATTAGATAGGATTATCAATGCAATTGAAATAATAGATAGACAATTTTTTGTTAAGAATAAAAATGATGCCTATATTGATACCGCTCTGCCAATAGACTATAACCAGACTATCTCTCAACCATCAACTGTCGCCAGAATGCTTATGCTGGCAAACCCGGAATCAGGTAATAACCTGTTGGAATTAGGATCAGGCAGCGGTTGGAATGCCAGTCTGGCGGGTTATATTGTATATCCTGGTAAAGTAACAAGTATGGATATTATCCCTGAATTAATCAGCGATGCCCGTAAAAATCTTGATGAGCTTAAGTCACATTTAAATTTTAAAGATCGAAAAAAGCTAACCTGTATCCAATTTAAAAATTATAATATATTAAAAAACCTGAGCCATTGGCAAGATAAATATAACCGAGTCATTATTACTGCAGGAATTACCCAGCAACAGGAAAGCTTGATATATCAACTTGCTGATAAGACACTCACTGAAAATGGTATTTTAGTTTGCCCGCATAGTCAAGGACCATTAATTATTTTAAAAAGAAAAAATGGAAAAATCACAAAGAATACTACAATGGAAAACTATGTTTTTGTTCCTTTAATAGGATAGAAGACATATTTTTTGATTCAATTCTTCTATCATTTATTTAATTTACTATTTAAGACTTTGGCAGCGGTTAAAACTGGATCCCATACTGGAGAAAATGGTGGTGCATAAGCCAAATCTAGATTTTCAAATTGTTCAATTGTAATTTTTCCACTAATAGCAGTGGAAATTATATCAATTCTTTTTACTACACCTTCCTCTCCTACCATGCTTGCTCCAAGTAATTTTTTACTTTCCTTATCAGCAATAAGACTAATCTTGATAGGTTTGGACCTTGGGCAATAACCTGCCCGGGAATGGCTATCTATAGTTATTTTAACAGGATTAAAACCGTTTTTTTTCGCAGATTCAACATTTATAATTCCGGTTGTAGCAACCTCTAATTGGAATACTTTCACAACAGCTGTTCCATTAATTGTAGCCAAGGGGGTTATTTCCCCACCAATAGTATTTCCAATAGCACGTCCATTTCTATTTGCTGTCAGAGCTAGTGGTATGTAAACAGGTTTCCCGGTAACAGTGTGTTTTATTTCTGCACAATCACCCGCAGCATAAATGTCTGGAATATTGGTCTGTCCATATTCATCAACTGCAATTGCCCCGGTTTCTCCCAAGGAAATTCCTGCTTCTTTAGCCAGAGAGACTTCTGGCACAATGCCAGTAGCTAACAAAACCATATCAGTTGCAATATGTTCTTCATAATCGTCTTGCTTTTTATCTTTTATCTGTACTGACAACTTCCCTCGGCTGGTCTCTCTTATATTATTGACATATTTTCCCAAATGTATTTGAACATAATCTTTAAGGTGGTTTTCTACTAATGTAGCAATTTCCGCACCAAAAGAATCTAAAACATGAGGTAATAACTCAACAATATGGACCTTTAAACCATTTGCATGAAAAGCTTCCGCCATTTCCATGCCAATATAGCCGCCTCCTACAATCAATACTGACTCAGGCGAATTTTCCTGCAGGTATTCTTTTATATTTCTACCACTATCCATGTCACGCAGGGTAAAAATACCAGGGGTATCAATACCCGCAATATTGGGTTTAATAGCTCTGGCACCAGTGCTAATTAACAATTTATCATAATCAAATTCTATATCTCCATTACTTGTTGTAGCAATTACCTTTTTAGTGTTTGGTTCTATCTTGATTACTCTATGATGCAATCGAAGATCAACCTTGCGTTCTCCTCTAAATTTCTCAGGAGGTATAGCAACCAAATCATGTAAATCTTTAATATCACCTTTAATGTAATAAGGAAGGCCACAAGCCCCATAAGAAGACCATGAACTTTTTTCTAAAACAATTATTTCTAAATCAGGGTTTGCCCGCCTCGCCTTGCTTGCAGCACTCATCCCTGCAGCGTCTCCTCCAACAATTACAAATCGCTTTTTCATAAATTTCTCCTTCATTCATTAACTCATTTTTCTTATGCGTACCTCTATATCTTTTTGGTCTTTTAATAAATCTATCAACTTACTAGTATCAGTATTTCCAAAATGGTAAGGATATAATACCTTTGGTTTTATTATTCTTGCTGCATTAGCAACCATTTCTGGTGTCATGGTATAGGGAAGATTCATTGGCAAAAATGCAATATTAATATCTTTGATTTCTTTCATTTCAGGAATATCTTCTGTATCCCCAGCTACATATACACGAAAATCAGCAAAATTAATAATATAACCATTACCCATTCCCTTTGGATGGAATGGTTGCCCGTTATCCCGTTTGTGTTTTACATTATAAGCAGGAACTACTTCTATCTTTATTCCTTTTACTGTTTTTATATCACCATTTTTTAGGACTATTCCTCCATCAATTTTTTCAGAACAAGCTTCTGTTAAAACAATCGAGGTGTCTTTCTTTTTAATAATATTAATTGCGCTCAAATCCAGATGATCATGATGTTCATGTGTTAACAGAATAATATCTGCTTCTGGCAATTGATTGTAATCTGCTAAATTAGACCAGGGATCAACATGAATAGCTTTATCTTGAAATAAAAACATAAGAGTCCCATGTCCAATAAAAGTAACTTCTAATTCTCCTTTAATTGTATTAAAATAATCTCTTTCCAAATATTCTTTAAACATATTTACCCTCCATATTTTTATTTCTCAGACTGAAAACTGATAGCTAAAATCTAATAACTGTCATCTGATAACTTGTTAATTAATCTTCCAGACACGCACATTTCGACGACCCCAGTTATCAGCCCTTTGCAATTCTCCCAGATTAAAGCAGACATCGATATGTCTTCCCTTAATTGCACTCCCACAATCATCAGCGACTCCCAGGCCATAGTTTTCTACATAAAGCACATCACCATATTTAAACATGTCATAATCAGGGTCGATTGCAATGCTTCCGTAGCCGGCAGGATATCCTGTTGCAGTATAGCCATCTGCGTAAGGTGCGCAGCACAGTTCATCCGGGGTATAAGCAGTCGCTAAAACCTGATAGATTGGATAATCAAGCTCATCCTCTGTTTTATTGTTTATTTTTTGTTCTATAACCTGGGCAATGTTTCTGCATTTCTCCCAATCAATTTTTTCTTTAAAATTATATTTTTTGAATTGTGATTCGTGCCCAGAGCTTTTTTTGTCCTCAATCAAGATTGTAATGGAATAACCTGCATCCTTTTCTTTCTTCAACATCTGATGTTGGTTGGTTATCCGGATAACCTCCCCCTGCTTATCTTTTATTGCATAAATATTAGCCATTACGTTCAAATTAAAGAATAAGATGCATATTAAAAAGAAGACAAGCAAATAAATATGGCTAATACTCTTCTTAATCTTCATTTATTCATCTCCTCCAACTATTTTTAACATTGAAAAAATCCAGGGTGCCCCTGCAGTCATCCACAAACCAAGTATAGCATAACGGATAAAATAAAAAATCAAATAAGTGGGATGACCAATTTTTGGAAAAAGCATCTTTAAACCAAAGTAAAAAACAAGGACTCCTAATGTACCAACTAATAAACGGTATATTCTCTGTAAGATTGTCCCACCGGTTCCACGAAAATGAATAAATTCTTCATTGATAACTATGCCCCAGCCACCCCCTGTTAATACAGAAATTACACTTATAATATCACCTGTTTTAGGCAAAATAACTAAAATAATTGGCAAAATACTAATCAGGATTAATTTTTCCCCCAAACTAATATTGGATACCCTTGTATTTTCTATTTGATATTTAATTTTATAATGATAAGTGTAGAAAATTAATCCACCTAAAATCCAGCCACCTATAACATCATGGGGAAAATGAACCCCCAAATAAATTCTGGAGAATCCAATCAAAAAAGTCAGACAAAATACCAAATACCAGATAATCTTTTGCTGTCTATAATAGGCAATACTGCACCACATCAATATGGAAGCCTGGGCATGGCCGCTAGGGAAACCAAATCCCTCTGCAGGGTACAGTTTTACTCTTGGCAATATGTCAAACGGACGAGGTTGCTCAAATAAAATCTTTACCAAACCATTTATATAGACTGATATCAAAAAAAGTACACCAATTCTGATACCTAATTTAAAATTAACACACCACAACAGAAAAGGGAAAAAAATTAGATAAAATATTTCATTTCCTATAATGGTAAAAAATTGAAATAAGCTGATTAAAAAAGGGAATTGTATTTGCTGAATATTTTCAATAAATAACAACCCCCATTGAATAATCAATTCCATAAACACTCCCCATTATTAAATCTTAGCTATTATTTTATAAAAACACCTTCTAATTCAAGCATTTTTCTCTTAAGTCCCAGTCCACCTGTAGCAGAGAATCCAGTTAACCTTCCTTGACTGCCCACTACCCTATGACAGGGAATAATCAATGGCAGTGGATTAAATCTCATTACACCTCCCACAGCCCGAAATGCTTTCGGATAACCAGCCTGTTCAGCTAACCATTTATATGTTTGAGTTATTCCATATGGTATTCCCCTGGTTTTCAGCAAAATGTCTCTTTGAAAAACTGTATAGCCTTCAAGATTAATTATCAATTTATCAAATCGAATCAACTTACCTTCGAAATATTCTTTTATTCTTGCTACTTCTGAAATAAAACGGTCATCTGCCATAATTAATTTCCTACATGGCTTAAAATATCTGTTCAATTCTGATAAAACATTTTCTCTTCTATCTTCAGGCAAAACAACTTTTCTTAAACCCTTCTCATTTCCTGCAATACCAATCCACCCCATTGCTGTTTCTGCTATAGAATAATAAAATATATTATTAGAATTCTGGGTAGTCATTGTATTTCTCCTTAAAAATATTATCGAAATATAATATTAAATGAAAATACTACAGCAAGCATAGTAAATATAGTAATTAGATATTATTTTATATTAAAATCATATATAATCATTAATGGAATACTACTTCATAGTTTTCTTGTCAAAATGACAACTAATTTATATGATTATATAATATTTTAGCTGATATAAAAACATAATTGGAGATATTGCTTTGATAAAAAATATAAAAACTCTACTATTAGCAGGAGGGAAAACAAAACATGCCTTAAAGAAAATCACCGGCCAGGAATACAAAGCTTTAATGACTATTAATAAAATAGACTCACAACCAATTATTTACCATATAGTAAAAATACTGAGAAATACCAAGTATATAGCAAAAATATATGTAGCTGGCCCTGAAGAGGTAAATAATTACATATGCCCACAAGTTGATGGGGTTATATCCTCCGGTCCGACAATTATAGAAACTCTTAAGGCAAGCGTATCTCTCTTGCAGGATGAGCCATATATCTTGATTATTACCAGTGATATTCCCCTGGTTTTAAGCAGACATGTAGAGAATTTTATTAAAAAATGTCTGGCTAATCCCGGATTTGACCTTTATTATTCTATTATAAAAAAGGAAATTTATACACAATCCTTCCCTGACCCTAACTTAAGAAGAATATATGCTAATCTTGTTGAGGGATCTTACACTGGGGGAAATATTTTTTTGATAAATCCCCAGGTGATTATTGATTTTGCAAATAGAATTGAACAGTTTATTCATTTTCGTAAACATCCTTTGAAAATGGCAAGAATTTTGGGAAAAAGAATTGTAATAAAATATTTAAAAAGATATCTTTCAATCAAAGATTTGGAAAAAATGGTCCCTGATTATCTAAACGGTTATACTGGTAAGGCTATTCTGGCTGATCCGGAAATTGCTCTTGATATAGATAAGCCAATTCATCTTGAAGGTGTAAGGAAGATCCAAAAGGTATAATATCCTTAAATTTTGCTTTTTACATTATACATATATCCGCCGGATTTACCTACAATAAGATAAGAAGTGATGAATGCCCTGCGATCATACTCCAATGCGATATCGCGAATCTTTGGAAATAGATTCCTAGAGCTTATAATCCTTAACACCTGTATTTCTCCTTGCAATCCATAACCCAAATTGCGAGTAACCCCAAATCCTTCTTCCCTGAGCCGTTGCTCAATCTCTGGCCAATGATTCTTGGAAATAATTCCAACTGATATTATATCATGTGAAAATTTTTCTGTTATACTGATACCTACAATATTACCGGCAGCAAAACCTCCACAATAAGCAAGTACATTCATCCAGTTACCAATATCCTGTATAACTTTTGAAACAATTAAAATAAAGATTAAAATTTCGAAAAAACCAATAATACCGGCAGCAAGTTTTTTTCGATTTACAATCATTTGGACTCGAAAAGTGCCCATGGAAACATCAACAATTCGAGAAAAAAATATGAACAAAGCCCACATATAAGGATGTAAATCCTGCAACTCATTCAAAATATCCATCATAAAAACTCCTATTTTAGAGAATTATTAATTTCATAAATTTATTAATCTTCTTTACTGGCAGTACTATATGCTAAAATATAATAAAACGCAATAGGAAAAATTTTTTTATAAAAATTTATTGGAGGAAATATTGAAAATAATGGATATTCATCGATTAATATTACTCTATTGCGCACAATTAATTACAGAATTCCCGAACCAGCAAGACAGGCAAATTTATTTGTAAATAAAATAAAAAAGACTTTTGATTCAATAACATTGTTTGATACAATACAATAGTGGTATTTATAATTTTACTAAATACATATTATTAGAAAGGACCAATTCAATAAAATGGATGCAGAAATAATCAGTATCGGTAATGAAATTCTTTGTGGTAAGATAATTGATACTAATGCAAATTATATCATTAAAAAATTAGAAGAGATAGATATTTACGTAAGACATGTATCGGCTGTGGGTGATGATGAAAAAGAATTGATAGAACTAATTAGAGCTGCTTATGAACGTTCTCGGGTTATCATCACTACCGGTGGTTTAGGTCCCACTGAAGATGATATTACCTTCCAATCAATTGCCAAAGCCTTCAATCTTAACCTGGTTAAGTACCCTGAAGCAGAAGAACATATGATAAAAATATTAAATCGTATCAAAATTGATATTTCAAAAAGTAATCTAAAGCAGGCATATCTTCCTGAGGGTTCTCTCTGTGTAATAAACAGTTATGGAACCGCACCAGCTATGATTTTAGAAAAAGATAGTCACATTATAATTGCCCTGCCAGGAGTTCCTCTGGAAATGAAATATCTAATGAACAATGAAATAATACCTTTTTTACAACAACGATTCCCGGCAGTTCAGCATAAACAATCCAGAATTATCAGAATAAGTGGTTTGGGAGAATCAACTGTTAATGAAAAAATCAAAGATTTTATTTATGAAAATAAACATCTGAATATAGGTATCTATGCAAATCCTGAAGAAATCCAAATTCAATTGAATGCACTTGGGGAGACAACCCAAGAAGCAACAGCTATTTTGGATGAAGCTACCGAACAATTAAAAGGTTTATTAGGAAATTATATTTTTGGTTTTAATCAACAATCACTGGAAGAGATTATTGGAACAATGCTTAAAAAACAAGGCCTTACTTTAGCAGTTGCAGAATCCTGTACTGGTGGAATGTTAGGTGAAATGATTACCTCAGTTCCCGGTAGCTCTGATTATTTTAAAGGCGGTATAATTAGCTATGATGGTGAAATAAAAGAAAAGCTTTTGGGAGTACCTCGGGAAACAATGACTAAATATGGGCAAGTCAGTGAGCAGGTAGCCAGTGCTATGGCTCAGGGAGTACGTAAAAATTGCTTTAGTGATATTGGGATAAGTATTACCGGAATTGCCGGTCCAGGTGGTGGAAGCAAGAATAAACCAGTAGGATTAGTTTATATTGCCCTGGCAGATAAAAAACAGGTCCTAGTCCAGGAACATCAACTGCGCAGAGATCGGCAAATTATCAGATTACGCTCTGCTCGCAGGGCATTAAATATGCTAAGAATGTATCTTTTCAATACTGAAACTATTAAATCATAATCTTTTTAATTAGTGAGTTGTTGTATTATATTCTCAAAAAAAATTACTTCTTATACTTATTAGACGAATTTTTGTATAATCAAGACTAACTTTATCAAGTATTAATTTTGTTATTTTTTGTTATTTTCTTTATCTAAAAACTAAAAACTGAGAACTCAATTAGAAGATACTCCAAAAGTATCTTCTAATTGTATAGATGACAGGCAACATAGTAACCTGGCTCAATCTCTTTCAAGGGAGGTTCTTCCTTTTTACAGATATCCATTACCTTCGGGCAACGGGTATGAAAACGGCAACCACTTGGTGGATTAACAGGACTAGGAACATCACCCATTAATATCTCCTGTTCCTTTCTCTGTCTCGGATCAGGAATGGGAATTGCAGATAGTAACGCTTGTGTATATGGGTGCTTCGGATTGCTGAAAAGAGACTTTTTGTCAGCCATTTCCATTATTTTTCCCAGATACATTACTGCTACTCTGTCACATATATGTTTCACTACACTTAAATCATGAGCAACAAACAGTAATGTTAGTCCAAATTCTTCCTGTAATTCTTTCAGAAGATTGATGATTTGCGCCTGAATAGAGACATCCAAAGCTGAAACAGATTCGTCTGCTACAATAAACTCTGGATTAGTAGCCAGGGCTCTGGCAATACCTATCCTTTGGCGCTGTCCACCACTAAATTCATGTGGATAACGATTGGTTTGATCAGCAGACAATCCAACCTTTTCCATTAATTCAACAACTCTATCTTCTCTTTCTTTGGGGCTACCAATATTATGTACTTCCAAGGGCTCTGCTATGGCCTGTCCAATCCTCATTCTGGGATCAAGCGAACCAAAAGGGTCCTGATAAATAATTGTCATCCTACGTCTAAAACGCTGCATTCTTTTTTTATCAAGGTGAGTTATTTCTTCATTATCAAAAAATATTGAACCAGAAGTTGGGTCAACTATTCTTAATAACATCTTACCACAAGTTGTTTTACCACAACCTGATTCACCGACTAAACCCATTACTTCTCTATTATTAATAAAAAAACTTACGCCATCTACTGCCCGCAAGGCTTCTCTCTTTCCTGCTACAATCTTGCCGACATAGAACCACTTTCTTAAATTTTTAACTTCAATCAATTTACTCATAAATCAGAACCCTGGAACTCTCTTTGTGATATTTTCTCAATTATATAGCATTACTTGCCATATTTTTCTGCTACCAGATGACATTTAACCAGATGACGAGGTTCTACCTCAATAAGTTCTGGTATTTCTTTTAAACATCTTTCATTGGCATATTCACATCTAGGAGCAAATGGACAACCTGGTGGCAAATGGAGTAAATTAGGCACAACTCCTTTTATAGTATCTAAATTCTTCGTTTCTTTATCCATTCTGGGAATAGATCTATTCAATCCCTTAGTGTAAGGGTGTAAGGGTTTTTCAAATATAGTATAAATATCAGTATATTCAACAATATGTCCAGCGTACATTACCGCAACATAATCACACATCTCAGAAATTACTCCCAAATCATGGGTAATCATCAAGACCGATGTGCTAAATTCTTTCTTCAATTCATTCATCAGCCGGAGAATTTGGGCTTGTATAGTTACATCCAGGGCAGTAGTAGGTTCATCTGCTATTAACAAAGCTGGATTACAGGACAAAGCCATAGCTATCATCACTCTTTGACGCATGCCCCCGGACAATTCATGAGGATAATTTTTCATTCTTTTCTTAGCATCTGGGATTCCAACTACTTCAAGCATCTGAACAGCTTTTTGATAGGCTTCTTTTTTTGTAAGCTTTTGGTGTAATAAAATGGTCTCAACGATTTCATGACCAATAGTAAACACAGGGTCTAGAGATGTCATAGGTTCTTGAAAAATCATTGATATCTTTCTACCACGAATCTTACGCATTTCCCTTTCAGTCAAAGTGCGTAAATTTTTCCCCTCAAAGGTTATTTCTCCACTTACTATTTTCCCTGGCGGCTGAGGAATTAAGCGCATAATAGATAAAGCAGTTACGCTTTTCCCTGAACCTGATTCCCCCACAATACCCAATGTTTCTCCCTGGTTAATGGAGAAACTAACAGCATCAACTGCTTTTACTATCCCCTCATGGGTGAAAAAATATGTCTTTAAATTATTTACTTTTAATAATTCTTTCTTTTTATCCATCATTTGTACTATTTTCTACTATCTATTACTATTGTTTTAGCCTTGGATCCAATATATCTCTCAATCCATCTCCCAAGAGGTTTAACCCTAACACAGACAACAAAATTGCAATTCCCGGAAAAGTTGCTGCCCACCAGGCTCCACTGACTATATAAGAATAACTATCTGACAACATTGCTCCCCATTCAGGAGTAGGGGGTTGTGCACCCAACCCTAAAAAACCAAGAGCAGCACAATCCAAAATAGCTGTTGCTAGCATCAAGGTACCATAAACAATAACCGGAGCAATACTGTTAGGAATAATATGACGTACAATAATTCTCCAATGACTGGAACCAATTGCTTTTTGAAATTCAATATATTCCATTTCCTTAATATATAAAACTGAACTACGGATAATTCTAGCCATTTGCGGTGAATAGACAATCCCTATGGCAATCATGGCCTTCTCCAATCCTTGCCCCACTACAGTTACAATAACAATAGCCAACAACAAAGCAGGAAAAGCGAACATAATATCCACAAATCGCATAATAAGTGCATCCACCCAGCCACCAAAATACCCTGATAAAACTCCAAAGGCAATACCTAAAATCATGGCAATTCCCACTGCCACAAAGCCTGCAGTAAGACTAACTCTGGCACCATAAATAATTCGGCTAAGAATACATCTTCCCAAACCATCTGTACCTAAGGGCATTCCTTCAATGCCCTTCTCACTCCAGAATCCCGGTTTTAATTTATTTGCTAATACCGGAGGAGAAGGATAAGGATCGTTAGGAGCAATTATGTCTGCTGTAACGGCACAAAAAACCATAAAAAGCACAATCATTAAGCCAAAAACAGCAGATTTGTTATACTTTAAGCGACGTGTTAATTCACCAAAAGTACTCTCTTTTCTAATTTGATTATTTTCTTCCATTGAACTACCTGATTATTGATATTTTATCCGTGGGTCAATATAAACATAAATTAAATCCGTAATTAAATTAACAATTACAAATATAAAGGCAAAAAATAGGACACATCCTTGCACAGCAGGATAATCTCTCATCTGAACTGCTTTTACTACATAACGTCCCAGTCCAGGCCAGGAAAAAACGGTTTCAGTCAAAATTGCCCCAGCCAGGAGTAATCCAAAGTTAAGTCCAATAACTGTCACAACAGGAATTAAGGCATTACGTACTGCATGTTTATAAATAACCAATCTTTCGGATAGACCTTTCGCTCTCTCAGTACGGATATAATCCTGTCTTAATACTTCCAACATACTGGATCGGGTAACCCTGGCAATTGTGGCCATAGGAATAGTGCCCAGGGCAATAGCCGGCAGAATAAGATGACGTAAAGAACTGACAAATGCCTCCCAATTACCCGCTATAATGCTATCCAATAGGTAAAAACCGGTTACCCTGGTAAAGGAAACCATAATACTAAGGCGGCCACCGATTGGTAACCAGCGCAGATAAACACCAAAAATCATCATCAGCATAATACCCAACCAGAAGACTGGCATCGAGACCCCAAAAAGGGCAACTCCCATAACACTATAATCCAATAATGAATATTGGCGTGAGGCTGAGATTATCCCAGAAATAACTCCTACCACAACTGCAATAAGCATTGCTAATATTGTTAGCTCAACAGTATTGGGGAAACGATCCCAGATTTCTTTGCTTACAAATTCATTTGAGACAATAGAACGGCCAAAATCTCCCTGTAAGGCTTGTTTAAGCCAAATCCAATATTGTGTTGGCAAGGGCTTATTCAAACCATATTTTTCCTGAATTCTCTCAATTGTCTGGATTGAGGCATGTTCACCGGCAATAGTCCTTGCCGGATCACCTGGAGCCAGATGAATTAGAGAAAAAACCAGGATTGAAGCCCCTAACAGGACAGGAATAAGCATTAATAATCTTTTAGTAATATACCATTTCATATGCTCTGGCTGTAATCTCCATTATAAATAATTACTTATTTTTTTCTTAGGATTTTAAAGACTAAAAAGTATTTTACCATCCAATTGCTGTAATTGCAACAAATATAGTATCAAGTAGCTAGTATATAGTATTTAGTAAAATAAAAAATTAGAAGTATTCTCAATCTGATACATATTTGCATACCTGAGATGAATGGATCGTTGATTTAATCTGAAAATTGAAGAACAAGAACTGATTTTTATAACTTAATACTGTATTTTATGCTCAATACTCAATGCGCACGACGCAATACAGACAAAAAAAGGGATGAATCTTTTGATTCATCCCTTTTTTTGTTTAATCTACTATTTTATATCAACAGGATAGAA
>CAYOLB010000327.1:0-2264 GCA_964404675.1 uncultured Atribacterota bacterium
TATATGTTATAGAACAAAAATATGAAACTGGACAGGCAATTCCAGTAACCGGTGGGCAAGTTATGCTAAAATAGTGATATATTATGCTGTATGTAGTATGTAGTCCAAAATACTTTGGAAAGAGCTGCATGTAGGGATATAGAAATGGGCAAATCAGTCGTAATATTGGGTATAATTTAACTGCTTGTAGCAATGCATGAATGCAATGATGCAAAAATGGAAAAAGAAATCATAATAGAAATAGAAGGTTAAAAAGGAGTATATAGATGGAAACAAAGGCAGTTCGCATTTATGGGAAAAACGATTTACGATTGGAAGCATTTGAATTACCGCCGATAAAAAATGATGAAATTTTAGCTCATGTTATATCAGATAGCCTATGCTTATCCTCTTACAAGGCAGCTATACAAGGTGGAGAGCATAAACGGGTTCCTGATGATGTTCATACCAATCCCACAATTATCGGACATGAATTTTGTGGTGAGATTATTGATGTTGGTAAAAAATGGCAGGATGAATTCCATCCCGGTGAGAAATTTGCTATTCAACCTGCCCTAAACTACCAGGGAACACTTGATGCCCCCGGCTATTCTTTTCCGTATATTGGAGGTAATGCCACTTATATTATTATTCCTAACCAGGTAATGGAAATGAATTGCCTATTACATTATAACGGTGAAGCTTTTTACGGTGGTTCTTTGGCAGAACCAATGTCTTGTATAATAGGTGCTTTTCATAACAGTTACCATTCTACCCCAGGTCAATATGTCCATCATATGGGTATAAAAGAAAAAGGTAATATGCTGATTATAGGTGGAGCTGGACCAATGGGTTTGGGCATGATTGATTATACACTGCATCGTGAGCAAAGACCCAAACTATTAGTGGTAATTGATGTAGATTCTCAGCGATTAAAAAGAGCAGGGCAAATATTTTCCATGGAAGATGCCAGAAAAAATAGTGTTAAACTTATTTATACTAATCCAAAAAAAGAAGAAAATATTAAAGAATCACTTATTTCATTAACTCAAGGAAGTGGATTTGATGATATCTTCATTATGACACCTATTAGAGAAATAGTAGAATTAGGTGACTCTTTGCTGGCCAGGGATGGATGTCTGAACTTTTTTGCCGGCCCCACAGATGCAAAATTTTCAGCATTGATTAATTTTTATAATATTCATTATTTGTCTACTCATTTTGTTGGAAGTAGTGGTGGGAATACTGCTGATATGATTGAATCTCTGAAAATGATGGAAAAAAAATTAATTGATCCTAGTCCTATTATCACTCATATCGGTGGATTAAACTGTGTTGTTGATACCACACTTAATTTACCTAAAATTCCAGGTGGAAAAAAATTAATTTATACTAATATCAATATGGACCTCACTGCACTTTCCGATATACCACAAAAATCAACGGAAGCTCCCTTTATGAGAATATTAGCTGATATTTTAACAAAAACCAATGGTGTATGGTCACCGCAGGCAGAAAAGTATTTACTTGCTAATGCCCAGCCAATTTAAATTTAGAAGTTTAATTAAATATGGAAATAGGGGCATTTGTTGCAAGCCAATCAGGAGCAGTACCGGAGTATTCTGCTGAATTAAAGGAAGAAATAAAAATTCTAAAACGTTAGCAAGAAAAATAAATTTTATTTTTCCCTCTTGACATATCACGAATTCATGTTAAAATTTTTATCAAATTAAAAAGTTACCAAACTAATTAACCAACAAATAAGTTTTTCATTTTTAAACCTCCTAAATAAAATTACCCGGTTTATAGACCGGGTAATTTTATTCTAAGCAGATAATTTTCCTTTGTAAATTTATGAATAGTTATTTTACAGGAGTACATTATAATTGTTATTTTTTATAATTGTTGAAAAAACATAGTTATTTAGAATTTTCATTTACAATATCTAAAAAAATTGGTACTAGATTGGGATCAAATTGACTTCCTGTATTTTTTTTAATTTCAGCTATTGATTCCTCTTGAGTCATCATTTTTTTATAAGGTCTCTTGGATTGCATAGCATCATGGGCATCGATAATTGAAATAATTCTGGATAGCAAAGGGATTTCTTTTCCTTTTAATCCAACCGGATATCCTGAACCATCCCATCTTTCATGATGGTATAATATTTCTTTACAGATGGAGGAAAAATCAGGAATGTTTTTGGTTATACGATATCCTATCTGAGAATGATCTTTCATCTTATTCCATTCAGAGGATGAAAGGGAACCCTTTTTAAATAAAAT
>CAYOLB010000328.1:0-7193 GCA_964404675.1 uncultured Atribacterota bacterium
CCAATATTCCCACCAGGAAAAAAGATAGGGCTTACAGTAAAAGAGTCCGTAGAAAAAGCTATTCTTTTATTTATTTTAGGCAAAATTGCCCCATCATGCATCTTATTAAGAATGGGGTTATTAAAATACTTTAAAAAGATTGAATGGATTAACTGATTTGATAATTTTCCCCCACTTCCATGATCTAACGTAATTATATTATCTTTCATTCTTCTTCCTCTCTCTATGAATAAAAAGTATACCGTATATCGTATAACGTATACCGTCTGTAAGTATAATAGTAGGTCAATATAAAAATCAAAAAATCTATGCTTTTTAATTTGCCATCTAAACCTGGATAAGCTGTTTTGAAATTCTTAATGTATTAACTTGCTAGCAATATATAAATAGTATATTTTTAGATATACTATTTAAAGTTTTACTTTGATTATATTAAAAAATGTTTTTCAAAAAATTTAAATTTACTTATAAAAACTATATGCCCTAAAACATTTCTATATTATTTGACGTAATACGGTATACGATATACGTTATACTAAATTATATTTATAATACGCTGCACAGGTTCCTTCGCTGGAAACCATGCATGCACCGATTGGGTTCTCGGGAGTACAGACTCTTTGAAACAAAGGGCATTGTAATGGGGTAATCAACCCTCTTAACACTTCCCCGCATCTGCATAGTGGATTTTCCATTGTTTTTTCTGTTTGCACCTTAATATTGCGAGCATTGATTGCAGAATATTTTAATCGCAAATCAACTCCGCTATTACTGACATTGCCTATTCCCCTCCAGTTTGAATTTACTTTTGCAAAAACTTCTTCCATTTTTTTAATTGCAAGAGGATTTCCATCTTCTTCTACAGCTCTGGTATATTGATTATCTACAATTGGGGATTTGGAAATTTTCAATTCTATTAAGCGATAGATAGCAGCTAGAATATCCACTGGTTCAAATCCAGCAATTACACATGGAATATTGTATTCTGCAGGAATAAATTTATATGGTTTCGAACCAATAATTACGCTTACATGACCGGGACAAATAAAGCCATCAATTTTAGATTCTCCACTCTGTAAAAGTGCTTTCATAATAGGAGGCATTACTTTGCCAAGGCTTAACAGGTAAAAGTTATTTAAAGACCTTTCAACTGCACTTAATACAACACTGGCTAATAAGGGAATTGTAGTTTCAAAACCAACCCCAACCAGGATAATTTTTTTATCAGGGAATTCCCTAGCTAATTTTAAGCTTTGGAAAGGTGAATAGATTACTCGAACATCCACCCCCTGGGCTTTTTCTTGTTTTAGACTAGACGAACTGCCAGGAACGTTTATCATGTCACCAAAGGTAGCAATTATTGTATCGTCCTCTCTTGCCAAGGCTATTATATGATCAATATCTGAAACCGGAGTAACACATACCGGGCAACCCGGGCCTGAAATTAAATGAATATTTGGCGGGAGCATTTCCTTAATGCCTGAACGAAAGATTGAAACGGTATGAGTGCCACAAACTTCCATCAGGGAAATATCTGATTTCGTTAATCTATTAATTTTTTTTATAAAAGTCTGGCATAATTCCTTGTTCCTAAATTCATCCTGATATTTCAAGATTGAATCTCCTTCCATGCATTAAGAACCTCATTTGCTTCTTTTTCATTAATTTTGCTTATAGCATATCCAGCATGAATTAGAACATAATCTCCTTCAATTACATCTGGCAAAAGATCTATTCTTATTGTCTTTTTAATTTCTCCCAACAAGGCCTGCGCCTCTTCTTTATTGATTTTTTTAATTATTTTTCCAGGAATAGCTAAACACATTTTGCAAAAACCTCTTTCCATAATTTCATTGAATTCTTGCATTTCCGATTACGGCTTGACCTACAGAAATACAAGCATCATTTGGTGGCATCTTTTTATGAAAAAATAGTTCAAAATTCTGCTTTTTCATTCTTTTTAGAGTTTGGGTTAATAAAAAAGAATTCTGAAATACCCCTCCACTTAAAACTACCTTATTAATTTTATATCTTTCTCTAATATTAACACACATCGAAAAAATAATGTCAGCAATTGTATTATGAAATTTGGTAGCAATTTCTTCTCTGTCTTTATTTTTTTTTAAATCATTAATTATCTGATAAAACATATCTTCAGTATTTATTATAAATCCTGATTCTGATTCCTGAATAATATTGTAAGAATAATTACCTTTATACTTAAGTTGACAGATGGATTCCAGTTCCATGGCTGCCTGGCCTTCAAAGTCAGCTTCGTCTCTTAAACCTATCAATGATGCAACTGCATCAAACAAACGTCCACAGCTGGAAGTTATTGGTGAATTTATATTCTTGTCAATCATTTGCATTAACAAATTTAATTTTTTATTTTTATTCCTTTTTATCAAGGGTAGATTTTGTTTTAAAATGTCTTCACCGAAGTAGGAATACAGATAACTGTAAGCCATTCTCCATGGCTGGTGAATTACCTGCTCTCCTCCCGGCATAGACTTGTATTTCAGGTGCCCTACTCTTTTATAATCTTTTATATTGCTAATCAAAAATTCTCCACCCCATATATTGCCATCATCACCTAGTCCACTCCCATCAAGGGCAACTCCTATTACTTCTTCATCTAAATTATTTTCTGCCATACAACTGGCAATATGAGCATGATGGTGCTGAACTTTTAGCAAGGGCAATTTTTTCTTCTGGGACATATTTTCAGCATACACTGTGGATAGATAATCAGGATGTAAGTCACAAACTATGAGTTCAGGACTAAATTGAAAAACATGAATGATTCTATCGACAGCTTCTTGATATGCCTCATAGCTTTCCTGATTTTTTAGATCTCCAAGATGTTGACTGGGAAAGGCATATTTACCCCTTGTAAAACACACAGTATTTTTATCTTCAGGTCCTGCCGCAAAGACTTGGTCCATTTTTTTGGACAGTATTATCGGATATGGTGCATAACCCCTTGATCTGCGAATAAATATTGGCTGAACAGGAGAATATTTTATTATAGAATCATCACACCGATTATAGATAGGACGATTATGTACAAGCAGAAAATCTACCTTGTCTGCCAGTCTTTGAAATGCCTCCCGGTTTTGGTAAATAATGGGTTCATCACTAAGATTCGCACTGGTCATTACCAATACAAAATTAACATCTTTAAATAATAAATAATGTAATGGCGTATAAGGCAACATAACCCCAATATAGTTATTGCCCGGGGCAATGCTCTCTGACAAGTAATCATTTACTTTCTTTTTTAAGAGAAGAATTGGTCTTTCTTTACCTTTCAGAATTGTTTCAGCACCTTTAGAAACATGACAAAATGGTTTTATTGTATCTATATTTTTAGCCATTACAGCTAAAGGCTTCTTATCTCTTAACTTAATTTTACGTAATCTGGAAACAGCTGTATCATTTTTTGCGTCACAGGTTAAGTGAAATCCTCCCAATCCTTTTATAGCACCAATCTGACCTGCTTTTAATCTTCTTTGTATTTCTAAAAATGGGTTGTTAGTGGTTATCCTTCTTTCTTTTTGATACAAACTAACCTGTGGCCCACAAGCAGAACAAGCATTAGGCTGGGCATGGTAACGACGATTTGCTATGTCTGTATACTCAGCACTGCATTTCTCGCACATATGAAATTTTTTCATAGTTGTTTTCTCACGGTCATATGGGATATCTTTAATAATGGTGAAGCGGGGTCCGCAATTAGTGCAATTTATAAAAGGATAACCATAACGGCGATCAGAAGGATTATTTAATTCCTTTAAGCATTCATCACAAACAGAGATATCTGGAGGTATTAAAGCAATAGGAGATTCATTATTAATAGTGCTTTTTATTATTTTAAAATCTGTAAATCCAATTAAGGGCATTTTTTTTACTGTAATATTTTCAATCATTGCCAGAGGAGGAGGGTTTATTTGCAATACCTTAATAAAATCTTTAACATCATTCTCTTCTCCTTCGATTTCTAATTCTACACCCTGATTTGAATTACAAATCCATCCCTTTAATCTGTTGTCCTGAACTAATTTATGAATATAGGGGCGAAAACCGACCCCCTGGACAATACCATGGATCGTAATATGGTTTCTTGTTTTCATTTTTCTCCTAGAATACACTTGGGTATATGGTTTATAGTTTTTAGTTTTTAGTTAAAATTTAGTATAAATGTTAGCAAAACTATTTAAAATACTAAATTAACACTATATCTATTCAAATAGAATTTTAAATTGTACTAATAATATTTTTTAACTATATTTAATGATACAAAGACAACTTGATAAAAAACAATCTAAATAAATAAAAATTAAATTAATAAAATATAGCTGCTTAAATTCTTGAATATTACTCGGTATCCTTGTTTTCTTTTTCTAAAAACAAAGAACTATAAACTGAAAACCTTCTTCTTTCATTTCTTGCTTACTAAATTTTCCAGCCAATCATACCAATCCTGTGTTCCTTCATCAGTCGAACATGATATTTCAAAAATTTTCATGTCAGGATTAATATTTAATGCCTCTTCTTTTAATCGTTTAATATCAAAAGATATGTAGGGCAATAGGTCTATTTTGTTAATTAGCAAAACATTACATTTTCGAAAAATGACTGGATATTTAATAACCTTATCATCACCTTCTGGAATACTTACTAGATTAACACGATAATTTTCCCCCAAATCAAAACCTGCTGGACAAACTAGATTGCCTACATTTTCAATAAAGAACAAATCAACCTTACTAAAATCAAATGCTGCTAGGGCATTGTTCACCATATTGGCATCCAAATGACATGCCCCATCAGTATTGATTTGAGCAACCTGCACTCCATACTTTCCGATACGCTGAGCATCACGATCTGTCTGCAAGTCTCCCTCTAATACTGCGATCTTCATCTTCTGTCCCAAATTATTAATTGTTTTTTCCAGCACAGTTGTCTTTCCAGAACCAGGAGAACTCATCATGTTAATTACCGGTATTTTATAATGGTGAAATATCTGCTTATTCTTTAAAGCCATATCTTCATTGCTTTTCATAATATTTGAAAATACTCTGATCTTGGTCAATGTTATCTCCTCTCACACAATGTTTATAATCTATGGAAACCTTCAATTATTGCTAATATCTTGTTGATTATAATTCTTAAAAAACCTCTCTGCAATAATTAAGGCTGCAAAATCATCATAAGGATAGGGCGGAATGAGAAATGACCTGGGGAAAATTCTCAAAAAACCAAGTGGTGGATAATAATCAAAATATCGTCTTCTTGCCTGTATTGTGGTGTCTTTTTCAGGTATTTCAATCATGGAAATGCCGGATATTTTCTCATTAATTCTTTTTTTGATTTCCCCCGAATTTGTTCCACTACCAACCACAACATGGCTTATATTATGCTTTTTCAGGTACATCCCTATTTTATGAATCAATTCTTTGTTTTCTACAATTGCCCCTTCAATAAAGTGTAATTTATTATTGACAATGGCAATACCACATTTCTTCTTTCCCGGATCAATTGCTAATACAATTTCTATCATATATTTACAGCCTTATTTAATAATCCAATTAATAATTATACCATTTATGTCCAGAAGGTTTACAAGTAATACCACACACGCAAAACGGGTATTGAAAGAAATTTTAAAAAAGGTTTGAATTTCAGGTGAATAATTGCCAGATAGCTTTTTATAATCTTTTTCATAGTTAAATAAATATATAAACTAAATTGAAATACGACTGCCATGGGTATAGACATTCATTCTTTCCCCTCGGGCAAAACCTATTAGTGTTATATTATTATCATTTGCTATCTCAAGAGCACTATCAGTAATCGCTGCTCTGGAAATAATGATTGGAACATTACCAAAAATAATCTTTTTTAGGATACCTGAGGTTATACGACAAGAGGTTAATAAAATCTTATTATCGGTATTAATGCCCATTAAAAATGCCTGGCCAAGGATCCTGTCTATAGTATTATAACGACTAATATCCTCAGCAAATAATTGAATCTCCCCAGACTTAGTAGCTAAGGCACAACTATGAACACCACCACTTGCTTTAAAAAAAATAGCCTTTTCTTGCATTTTGGCTATTAATTTATAAATAATTAAAGGGTTTATTTTGAGATTTTTTTGTTTGACCATACCTGTTTTGGAAATCTTTTGAAAATGGTCCTCGACTTCAACACTTGAAGAAATATGATTAATCTGTACAGACACCAAATTACTATTTTTTGCATTTATATTTATAGATTCTTGTTTTATTTCAATTGATACAACATCCTCTTTGTTTGCTAAAATACCTGCAGTAAATAAAAATCCCACACCTAAATTCTCATAATCACCTGGACTGTAATTCAGGTTAACTATCTTTTTTTTGATTCAAAAGGATGGTTAACTCTTTTTCTCGAGCAATTAAGTCTGGCATATTGGTCTTACTCTACTTTTCAATCCTTATAATATTTTTTTTAACTCCCCTATTATCTTCTAACAATAATTTTTATTCCTTCTCTTTTCCAATTCTTCTGCTTTTACAAAATCCTTTTTGAAATTAATATTAAAAAATGAATACAAAGATGGGTCAAACTGTTTAATTTCTTTTTCAGTAATTAATCTAACCTTTAAAAAGGGGAAGATACACCTAACAGATAATTTTTCATCTTTTATATTCTGTTTCATTATCTCCAAACAATTTTTACTATATATTGCACACAATGGTTCATACAATCCCTTACTATGAGTTGGAATCACAGCATCATATTGATCAATATTTTTTATCATATAATTAATTAGCTCAGGTTCAATAAATGGCATATCATAACCTATTACTAAATTGTAGTAAGTCTTGGAGTTATGTAAGCCTGTAAAGATTCCACCTAATGGACCTTTCTGTGGATAAATATCCTCTATAACTCTTTCAATTTCTGGAAATCTTTTTTTTGGACCTACCACAAGAATGTCTTTCTCTGATAAGGCTCCAACCGAAAGAATATTTGAAATTACTCTATCGATTAAATTAACTCCCAGCAATTTCATTTTTCCCTTATCTTGATTTAAACCAACCCTGCTGCTTTTCCCACCTGCTAAAATTATTATAGTAATGGAGTTAGCTTTTTCTATACCCATTGTTATTTACCCATTCAAATAAAAATGTCTTATTTCAAGT
>CAYOLB010000329.1:0-2894 GCA_964404675.1 uncultured Atribacterota bacterium
GTGGATTACATGTTAATCCCAAGAATGGTTTGCGTTGAAAAAGGTGCTTTTTTCTGTCCCAAGATTATTGGACTACCGGATATGATAAAGAGTTCTCTAGATTCTCTATGCCCAATGGTTTGTCCTGTTATTGATGTCAGAAAGCCCTATAGTACCTGGAAGAATAGCATGTTACAGGTAGGACAGTTAATTGCTGATAATACTATTGAAATTTCCAGGGCATTTTCCACTTCTTGGGAAAGCTTTCAAGAGAAGTATATGGCAAACGTTTTAAACCCTGGGCTGCTTTCGAAAAATTTAAAACAGAATAATAAAATGGATGCACCTAAACGAGATATTGAAATACCTGTCAATATTGCTGTGCTTGGTCATGATTATTTAGTCAATGATGCCTATGTGACTATGGATTTGTTAACCAAATTAAAGAAGATGAATGTTAATATATTAACACCGGATATGGTTCATCCCAATATAATCATAAAACAATTAAAGAAATTGTATAAGCCAGTTTTCTGGAGTTTATCCAGAAGAGTAGTAGGATCTGCCTTTTATTATTTTGAAAAAAATGTAGATGGAATAATCCATTTAACGTCTTTCGAATGTGGAGAAGACTCCATGGTTGGTGAACTCATTCACCACGAAAGTTACAAATATCCAGGAGTTTCTTATACCGAATTCGTTTTTGACGAGCATTCTGGAGAAGCAGGAATCAATACCCGTATTGAGGCATTTCTTGATATGATTAGGAGGAAAAAAAGACATGAAATTGGCTTTACCCCGTCTTGGTAATATAGAAGTTATTAATCATACTATCATAACAGATATGGGGCATGAGCTGATTGAAGCTCCCCCCAATACCAAGAGAACAATGGATTTGGGAGTCAAATATTCACCTGAATATTGTTGTCTGCCTTTAAAGATTGCCCTTGGAAATATGATAGAAGCGATAGAGCTTGGAGCAGAAGGAATTATTATGGCCGGGGGATGGGGACCATGCCGTTTTGGCTATTATGCTCAGGTCCAAAGAGACGTACTTTTAGATTTAGGTTATGACTTTAGAATGATGATTTTTGAACTTCCTAGGAAAGAAGGAATAAAAAGATTATGGGAAAATATCAATATACTGCGTAATGGAAATAGCTGGTCATATATGATAAAGAAATTCCGATTTGCCTGGCAGCAGATTTTGGTGACAGAAGAATTAGAAAAAAAAGTATTACAGGTTAGACCTCGAGAAAAGATTAGAGGTGTTTCTTCCCGAATATTATTAGAAAATATCAAGAAAATTAAATCTGCTAAAGACAAAGGAAGTCTGGAACAAATTAAAGAGAATACATTAAAACAATTTGCAGAAATTACTGATTTTAACAAGAAAAATATTATTCAAGTAGCCCTGGTAGGAGAATTCTATGTTTCATTGGAACCTTTTGTAAATCATTATCTGGAGGAAAAATTAGGCTATCTTGGAGTAGAAGTGGTTAGAAAGAATTCTATTGAAGCATGGATTGCCCCGATAATGAAATTGCATATTTTTAAAGAAAGCTTTAAAGAAGAAAAGGAGATAGAAGAAGCAGCTTATAAATATTTAGCGCATTCAGTTGGGGGAGAAGGACAGACTACAGTGGGAAATGTAGTTCTAGCCCATGAGGAAGAATTAGATGGTGCAATTCAGGTTGTTCCATTTACCTGTATGCCTGAAATTGTAGCGGAAACGATATTAAAAAAGGTAAGTGAGGATTTAGATTTTCCTACACTTACTTTAACTTATGATGAACAGACAGGTGAAGAAGGGTTGAATACCCGTATTGAAGCTTTTATTGATTTACTGAAAATGAGAAGAAGAAAGGGAGTCAAGGTATCATGAGAACATTTTTAGGAATTGATGTAGGTGCCGTCAGTACCGATTTAGTTTTACTTGATGAACATAATAATGTCATTAGCGATGTTTATCTTAGGACCCAGGGACAGCCAATTGAGATCATCAAAAAAGGACTTTCCATGATAAGAGAGGAAAATCAGGGGATCTCACTCGAGGTATTAGGCGTTGGTACCACTGGCAGCGGTAGAGTATTAGCCGGAGCGATGGTTGGAGCTGATGTAATAAAGAATGAGATTACCGCTCATGCAGTAGCTGCCTTGTATATTAATCCGGACGTTCATACTATTTTCGAAATAGGCGGGCAGGACTCAAAAATAATTATTTTACAAAATGGCGTTGTTGTCGATTTTGCCATGAATACCATTTGTGCAGCAGGTACTGGTTCCTTTCTGGATCACCAGGCATATCGTCTTGGAATTCCCATAGAAGAATTTGGAGATTATGCTTTAAGAGCCAAAAGTTCGGTTAGAATTGCCGGCAGATGTACTGTTTTTGCCGAATCGGATATGATACACAAACAACAGATGGGTTATAAAGAAGAAGAAATTATTGCCGGGTTGTGCGAAGCAATGGTACGGAATTATCTTAACAATGTAGGAAAAGGGAAAAAAATAGCACCACCTATCTTTTTCCAGGGTGGTGTTGCTGCCAATTCCGGTATCAAGAAAAGCTTTGAGAAGGAAACCAATCATGAAATTATTGTTCCTGAATATTACCGGGTCATGGGTGCCATAGGAGCTGCATTGCTGGCAAAAGAAGAAATGGAACTAAATCCACACCAGTGTGCTTTCTATGGGTTTGATTTAGTGGAAAAAAAATATCAGACCAGTGGATTTGAATGCGACGGATGTCCTAATCACTGTGAAGTAATCGAAATCAAGGTTGATGGAGAGATTATTGCCCGTTGGGGAGACCGCTGTGGAAAATGGTCTCTAGGTTATCAGGCGATTAGATAAGTATCGAGTCGCGAGTATCGGGTATCGAGTCCAAATCAGTCGTTGGTCGTTAGTATTTA
>CAYOLB010000330.1:0-3528 GCA_964404675.1 uncultured Atribacterota bacterium
AAAGAAGCCTATGTCCATATGATTTATTACCAGATTTTATTTTCTCTAGATTAAAATTGATAACTTTTTCATTATATAAAGCTACTATCCATCTAATTGGTCTGATAAAACGAAAAGAACCTTCCCCCCAGCGCATTGATTTTGGGAAATTTAAATTAGAAATAATCCTTAGGCATACTTCTGGTAATAAATTTCCTGTTTTTTCTCCTTTTATAATATTTTTAGCAAAAACATATTCGCCTTTCTCGGTTTGTTCTATATTTAATTCCTCTATTTTTAAATTATTGGCTTTGGCAAATTTTATGACTGGTTTTTGCGGATTACCTTCTCTATCAAAAGAGATGCTTTTTGCTGGGCCTTTAACTTTCTTAAAAATATCTCTTTGCTGAGGTTCTATATTTTTTATATAAACTGTTAATCTTCTAGGTGTACCAAAAGTTTCGATAGAACCATGTTCAATATTAAATCTTTTTAATTCATTTAAAGAAATTTTTTCTAAATCTATCAATGCTCTGTCTATATATAGAGACGGTATTTCTTCTGTGCCTATTTCAAAAATAACTTCATTCATCTACGATTGCACCTCTTTTAATAAGGGATATCCCATTTTTTCTCTCTCTTCAATATACAATTGAGCACATGATTTTGCTAATTCCCTTACCCTGGTAATATAACCAGTTCGTTCAGTAACACTAATTGCTCCTCTTGCTTCTAACAGGTTGAATGTATGGGAACATTTTAAGGTATAATCATACGCTGGTATTGGTATTTTCTCTGAAATAAGCTTTAATGCCTCTTCTTCAAATTCTTTAAATAAAGAAAAAAGCATTCTTACATTTGCCTGCTCAAAATTGTATTTGGATTGTTCAACTTCTGTTTGATGTTGTATTTCTCCATAAGTAACATTATCACTCCAGAGTAAATCATATATATTTTCTTCTTGTTGAATTACCATAGCAAGTCTTTCTATTCCATATGTTATTTCTATTGGTATAGGTGCAAGGTCAATACCACCCGCTTGCTGGAAATAAGTAAATTGAGTTATTTCTAAACCATCTAGTACAACTTCCCATCCTAATCCCCATGCACCTAAAGTAGGAGCTTCCCAATCACCCTCCATAAATCTTATATCATGCTCATTTCTATTTATTCCAATAATTTCAAGACTTTTTAAATACAAATCCTGAATATTTTCTGGTGAAGGTTTGATAATTACCTGAAACTGAAAATGCTGTTGCACACGATTGGGATTTTCTCCATACCTACCATCGGCTGGTCTTCTAGAAGGTTCAACATAAGCAGTTTTCCATGGTTCTGGGCCTAGAACACGTAAAAAAGTAGCCGGATTCATGGTCCCTGCTCCAACCTCAGTATCATAAGGGGTTAATATAATACAACCTTTTTTACTCCAATATTTCTCTAAGTGGAAAATCGTTTCCTGAATATTCAAATTTTTTTCCTTTCACTTTTGTCTTTTTTCTTATTTCTTCTTATTTCTTGTTCTAGATAAACAAAATCCCTCTCTGTTTCTCAATTTTTATGGACACCATCCAAATTTTATCAGTATATTTTGAGAGGGATTAATATCTTTTTAAATATAACAAAATCACTTTGTGATGTCAAAAAAAAGATACAAAGTTATTCTAATCAAATATTTAAAAATAATATTTATTGATTATAAAAGAGTATTATCAATATTATTTGTCATTAATATAGTGTTTTTATTTTTTCCATAAACTGTTTTGTACGATTCTCTATTTCAAAATGATAAGACATATATTTAGAAGTAGCTTCAATCAATTCAATCAATGCTGATTTTGAGACCTTTTTATTATGAATTACGGATAAATCAGCATAAATTATTCTTTTTAATAATTTTAAACAATAAGAAGACAATAAAACTTGATAATAATCATTTTCATTTTGACAGGATTTACAGACAACTCCTCCTTTTGCAATATCAAAAATATAATCTTTTGAATCTTTAATAAGACAATTACAATCAGCACATTTATTTAATTCTGGCTGATATCCCATTATAGAAAATAATTTCCATTGAAAAGATGAGAATAAAAGAGCAATATTTTCTTCATCATTTAATAATATCAGAGTATCGCTAAATATATTATACACCATTTCATTGGGATCTTCTTCTTCTGTTATTTTGTCAATAATTTCAGCACACTGAATAGCAGCCCCATAACGCATCAAATCTTTTGATTTAGGGAAAAAAGAATATTCTATTTCTGTTTGACTTATAGTATTTAAACTTTTCCCTCTAAAAGCAAGAAATCTTATTTGTGTTAAACTTTCAAGGCTACTACCAAATTGGCTCTTGGTCTTTCTTGCTCCTTTTGCAATTGCCCTTATCTTCCCTAGTTGTCTGGTAAAAATAGTTACGATTTTATCGGATTCATTTAATTTTATACTTTTTAATATAATCCCATCTGCATTAAATAAGTGATTCATTATTTAGCAAATACTCCTTTATTTATCTATTTGTAATCCATTTCTTGTTTTCTATCCTTATTTTCAAACGCATCGGGTATTAATAGCTTGGCTTTCTTTATGATAATCTCATCATGAAAATTGCACATTATAACATCCATTTCTGGCGAAAACTCTATCATTACCTGTCGACATGCTCCGCAAGGTGTACATGGTTTTTCAGTATTACAAATTATTGCCATTGCTTTAAAAGATCTATAACCTTTAGAAATTGCCTTAAAAAGAGCAACCCTTTCAGCACATATACTTAATCCGAAAGATGCATTTTCTATATTGCACCCATTAAATATTTTACCATCAGTAGTTAGCACAGCCGAACCGACTTTAAAGCCCGAATAAGGTGCATAAGCATTCTTCCTTGCCTCTTTCGCTTTATCTATTAATTTTTTAATATTTTTATTCAACTATTAGATACCTCTACCTCATCATTTTTTTACTTGCACCAGATTTCTGTGTCATTTGCCAAGATATGAATCCAGGTATTACCGTTTGTATAATTAATTATATCACCTTCGCTATCCAGGAATTTAGTTTGTTTATCTTTAGTTTTTTTTGACCATTTAACAGGTTGGGAATAACCTTCCCGAAATAGTCTCCCCAATCCTTCTCCAATCAACTCTACCTGTATTCTGCCCAGTTCATCATCAATTATTTCTTTTATTACTGTAAATTGGATAAGAATATTTGCTATTTTGATTTGTTTCTTAGTTTCATTGTCCATATGTGGCTTGTTATTGATAAAGCGATAATATAATTTCTCTTCCGGAGAATATTTATATTTAACTACATAATCTTTATGATATTTAATTGAAATTATAGAAACCTGATTTTGTTTATCTGAGTTTATTTTTCCGAAATTCAGCAATGGATGTTGTATTGGCAATCTCTTATTGCTGTTTATTTGTTTAGTTTTATTTTTTAATTTTGATAAATTTGTGAAAAGGTTGATCCATCCACCTATATTCTTATCACGCCAGTAGAGAGAAGGATTATTTAATTCATTTAAATCTATGATATTTG
>CAYOLB010000331.1:0-12205 GCA_964404675.1 uncultured Atribacterota bacterium
TGGTCTTTGGTGGGATAGCCTTATTCCTCACTATTTTCTTGAGAATTGCAATATTTTTATTCTTCATTCCGTGGCTTGGTGCATAAAGCGGACCTTGAAAATTACTGATATATTAGCCAAGCGTTGTATTTATTGAGAGCCATTTATTGCTTCAATATCCTTTACTAATATTATTGAGTGTTGTTTTGTGCTTATAAGTTTCCGCGTCTTGCTAAGAGCAGGCGCTCCATCACATCATCCTGAGGATTTGCTCCGCTGTATTCACCGGTGCAGTTTTCCTTAACAATCTGGAAAATCTCCATCCGCAAGCGGTTGGTCTTCATATTCATTGACAAAGTATTAACCGGGATTGTGTGTTACTGGTATCATGATTAGGGAGCACACCTGTGATTTTTCACCATCTATGTACCACTTTTAACCAGTTTTTTTCACCAGCTATATGCCACCTGCTCCTGAGGCCAGGTTGATATTGGTTTACAAATGGCCAAGATACTAACTTAAAAACTGGACCAAAGAATGGGGTAAGGCCAACTTGGCCTTGGCTGCTGCCACTGCATATCTGCGCTTGGCCGGGCTTACAAGTTTCCCTGAGCCACATCCTTTAGAATCGCATTATCCAGTGATATGTCAGCTGCCAGTCTTTTAAGGCGGGCATTTTCCTTTTCCAGCTCCTTTAATCTCTTGGCCTGGTTTATCCTCATCCCGCCGTATTGCCTCCTCCATTTGTAGTAGGTCTGTTCAGATATTCCCAGGTGTCTTGCTGCCTGGCCTGCGGTGCTTCCCTTAAGGGAATTTATGATCTGTTCTGGGGTATAGCGTTTTCTTGGTATAATCCTTTCCTCCTTTTTTCTATTTTATCGGCCCAAATCTTAACTTTCAACTTGGACCAGTTTTTGGGGGAAAGGTCACTAATAAGCGTTAGTTTAAAAGCAGGTATTAATATCCTGTAATTTGTATAATATATTATAATGTTTACTAAACAACAATATATTGATGACTTTACTTACCCGCTTGCTTTTTATGGAAATACATAGATTAAAAATCAAAAGAATTCGTGCTGCAAAAGACCCTGTATACTTGAAGTGCAGAATGACATACAAAGATATTATTAATATTAAAAACAATATTTATAATCAAAAAATGGTATTAATTGATGTTAATCTAGAGTAAACTCGAAATTTAAAAAAGGTACTACTTTAATAATCCTTCAGTCATTACAGGAGGAAATCTCTTTATCCGGCTTAATTACAAACTGGTAAGAGAATTAAGAATATCCTCAAGTTTGGTTTCTGCATACGCGATATAAGTATCAGCCGCCCCATAATATATTTTTACTCTATCTTTTTCAAATAATACACCACAGGTAAAAACAACATTGCCAAAATAGCCATTTAGTTCATAATCCGCCTGGGGCTTCATTATGGGTTTTTCACTTTTTGCTATAATCCTAAAGGGTTCTTCGCTATCTAATAACACCGCCCCCAGGCAATATCTGTTATCCTTTGTTGCACCGTGGTAGATCTCCAGCCAACCTTCCTCTATCCTGAATGGAACAGCACCTCCCCCTATTCTTCCGCTATCCCAGTATCCTTCCCTGGGTCCCATTAACCAATTATGGTTACCCCAACAGATAAGATCTGGTGATTCTGAAATCCATACTCCTCTTAGTCCGAATTCAGAAGATGAAGGCCTGTTTAAAGCATAATATCTCCCACCTATTTTTTCCGGAAAAATTACGACATCCTTGTTATCAGGTGAAAAGATTACACTATGCCTGACAAATCTAATAAAGTCATCGGTGGATGCCAGGCAGGTGGTAATTCCCGTTATATCAGATATTGCACTGTAGCTTATGTAGTATTTACCGGCAATCCGGGTTATCCTCGGATCTTCTATGCCAAATCTTTCATATATGTTTTCAGGAAGCATGGCTGGATTTTTGTCTACCTCAAAATCAATACCATTTTTACACCTAGCAATCCTAAAATGGGAAATAGATGTAAGATAATTACCCTCTGGTGTCTTTATCATTCTTGGGTCCGAAATATCTGTCGAATCATCGGCTTTGTTTAATTCTTTGACAGAAAATTTTCCAATGCTATCATCAAACCAGGACACAAGAAGCTTTTTGGGGTTATTATTTATTGGTGTTTCAGCAACTCTCATCAGGAGTATAACTTCTTCCTTAAACCTCGTAACCCCACAGTTAAATACACCTGCTACTTTAAAGCTGGGATCTGATGGTTCTATATCATCAGGTCCTATTATCGGATTTTTTTCTGATCTTAGAATATTCATATACTTTAATGTATTACAAATACTAATAAAATAAAACATAATAATATTCTCAATGCATGCCAGTAAAAGACTTGCGGCAAATAAAAGATATAAAAAACTGATTCATGATATAATCAAAAAATAATATAAAGCATTATTTTTCATTTTTGTAATTGAATACCATTGAAATAGAGGTATGTTTTAGAAAAGCTAGAAAAAGTCATAAGAGAAAAAAATAGACGTATAAATGGTGTATATATCTCATCGTATATACCGAGAAAATGTGGAATTGCAACATATACCAAGGATCTAACCGCAGCTATTAACCTTATTAATCCATACTCCAGAGCAGAGATATTTGCACTGGTTAAACCGGAAGATAAGATCGATTATCCCCCTGAAGTTAAATTTAAAATCAACCAGTATAAAATTGATTCCTATATTAAAGCTTCCCACTACATCAACAGGTCAAGTGCAGATGTAGTCATTCTGGAACATGAATTTGGACTGTATAGTGGTGAATTTGGAGAATATATTATTAAGCTTTTAGAGCTTTTAAAAAAACCCTTAATCATAACTGCTCATACGATACCAGATGATGCCAGTAAGGGATACGGCCTGGTGCTTAAAAATGTAATAAAGTTTGCTGAAAAAGTAATAGTTATGATGCCTCAAAGTTTGGATAAACTTATTAAGGAATACCATTATCCCGTAGAAAAAATAGAGATTATCCCCCATGGCGTCCCAGACATACCCCTGGAGTCCAATGACAGATACAAAAAGAAAAAAGGATTAGAAGATAGGTTGATCCTTGGTAATATAAATCTCTTATCAGAGATCAAAGGACTTGAATATACGCTGGAAGCACTAAGAGATATAAAGAGGAAATTTCCCAATGTATTGTACTTAATAATTGGACAGACGCACCCTGTAGTGCTGCAGGCAGCAGGTGAAAAATATAGACAATTCTTAAAGGAAAAAATAAAATTCTATAACTTGAATAAAAATGTGAAATTTATAAATAAATATTTATCTTTAAACGAACTTGTTGATTGGTTAAAGGCTATAGACATTTACATAACCCCATATTTAGACCCACAGCAGTCAGCTTCAGGTGCCCTGGCATATGCGGTCGGAGCAGGCAAGGTATGTATTTCAACACCCTATCTTTACGCAAAAGGGGTTCTGGCAAATGGTAGAGGAATAATTGTACCTTTTAGAGATCCTCAAGCTATCGCTAATTCTGTTATAGGTATATTTAAAAATCCACAAAAAAAATCTAAAGTAGAAAAGAAGACATATAATTTCGGGAGACTTATGACCTGGTATAATATAGCTCTTCAGCATCTTACATTATTTGATGAGATCATAGCTAAATATAATAGTTAAAGAATTAAAATAAATCGGTAGAAATTAAAAATGTAAAAAAACCATTTTAAATTATATAGAAAGTACTTATGGACCCACTTAAAAAATTAAGGTCAATAACCTCGGATATCGGTGTTTACCAGCATGGAAAGTTAAATAAGCCCAATCCTGAATTTGGATATGCCCTGGAAGACCAGGCGAGGGCACTTATGGTTGCCAGTGAATTTAAAGATGAAAAACTGCAGAAGATTTATTTAAATTTTATACGCAGTGCTCAAAGACAAGACGGCCTGCTTTATCATTTTTATTTTTACGATAACAGTAAGAACTTCACTAATGGTGAGGGGCTGTTCAAAAATGAAGAATACAATTCAAAATCGAATGTGAAAGAAGCCTACGGTTTGACTTTATGGTCTCTTTTGGCAACAGATGTCATTAAAGATAATAATATAAAAAAAATTATTAAAAATTTGATTAAAGATTCTTATAGCTGGACTTCTCCAAGAGCAATATCAGCAGCTTTATTAGGTTTATTGAATCTTAATTATCAAGATAGCCTGGAGAATAGGTTAAAAGAAATTTTGCATAGCCATTATTTTGACACTCATTCCTATGGCTGGGAGTGGTTTGAAGATTATTTGGTATATGCAAATGCTATTATCCCATGGGCCCTTTGGGAGATTTATTTAAAAAGAAAGTGTAAGACAAGCTTTGAAATCGCTAAAAAAACAACGGAGTTTTTAATCACAAACTGCCAGGAAAATAATATTCCCTCACCCATTGGTTGCAATGGCTGGTATCCCAGAGGTAAAGATAAAGCTTTATTTGATCAACAGCCGATTGATGCAGGATATATGGTTTGCTGCCTGGAAAAAGCATACTATGCAACAAAAGATAGTTTCTATTTGACCTGGGCCGAAAAATGGTACAATTGGTTTTGGGGTAATAATATAAAAAATACACCTCTTATAGATAAAGACTTTGCATGCTATGATGGATTAAACCCAGAAGGTGTAAATTTAAACCAAGGGGCTGAATCAAACATATGCTTTTTAATGGCATATCTTGCTTCCAGGAGATTAGGAATTGTCAAATGATCTAAAAATCAGGAGGTATATTTATTTCTTCACCTTTTATTTTTTTAAGTCTTGCAAGTATATATGCTTTTTTATATTTTTTTGCAATAATATTCCAGGATACGACTTCATTTAAATATTTTTTCAGGTTACTTGACATTGTATTTCGCAAATCCTTGTCACAGGCTAACCTTATTACTTTTTCCTTTAGCATTTGTTTATCGGTAAACAGCAGTCCACCTTCACTTTCAAGAGTTTGCGCAGTAAGACCTTCCATTGGAGCAGTAGTGATATAAGGTTTGTTTAAAGAAATAATTCTTGCCAGTGTTCCTGATTGAGTCTCATCAACTGTGGGAAGCACTATAAAATTACAAACTGCCATTACTTTATAGTAAATATCACCTCTGGGAATAAATTCGTGATAGTGGGCGACACCTTTATTCTCTAAAATCTCCAGGCTTTTTTTATAATTATTATAATCCTCCAGATGAGCCGCATCTCTCATCGTACCTGCAGCAAATAAGTCCCAGTTCTCACCAGTTTTTTCTTTTATTTCCTTAATTATTTCTTCCCACATGGAAGTCAGGATATCCCATCTCTTATTTGATTGTATCCAGCCTACCAAACCGACCAGATTATTGCTTAAGTGTTTGATCTTATTTAAACCCAATTCTTCTTTTAGCTTTGGGATCTCGCTTTCATTCCAATTTTTATCAACTCTTGATCCATGGGGTACAATCATAATGTTTTTAGGCATTTGCCATTTCCTTTGTGTAAATGTCCAGTTAAGCCTCCACTTTTGATACTGGCTTTTAAATAAAACCACATCAGATTCTTCGCATAACTGGTAAATAAAATTTTCCTCAAAATCCTTTAATCTCCCATGAACAGTATGTGGTTCAACTACTATGGGAAATTCATTAATAGAACCTAAAAATTCTATAAAGCCCTGATTCCTGTCCCCAATACCTCTATTGTCTATATGCTCATATAAACCATATTCATGTTGTATGTGAATAGCATATGGTTCTATTTTTTTAATTTTTTCTGCAACTGGCCTCCACCATAAACGATTGGAAGTATCAATAATTGGATAAACTCCTTTTCCGGACCCGTCAGTATGACTGATGACCAGGACTTTTCTTTCTGGATTTGCTTTTTGAATAAATTCTCTGGCTTCTTCACAGAATGTAGCTATGCCGCATAATCTGGGATAATAACTAGAAACTAGTACAATAGGCCTTTTTTTAGGCATAAATTTTAATTATTTTTTAGTTTTTGTAGTAATTCTTCAAAAATATATAGATATTAAACCTGAATCCTATCAGCTTATCTGCTGCACTATAATAAACATAAAGCATACCTTTGTCAATTAATGCACCCTTTGGAAATAAGACATCATTAAAATATCTGTTCTTCCCCAATCCTCAAACAGTTCATTTGTTTCTATCAACTCTAAAGCAACCATTTTATTTGCTCAATAATATATTATCCATATTTTAAAAATTTTTCCGGTCCTCTTTTGGAGAGAATAACGATCTCTTTAATCTAGTTATGTAGCATAAAGAAAGTGTGCCAAATGACTATTTTTTTATTATAAACGAGGCTTTAAAAGACACAAATCAACAAGATCTTTAATTAATGCTGTTCCAACACATATGACTGAGTCTGCCCCACCCCAATAAATCTTTATAGTTCCGTCATCTTCTGCTACTGCCCCGCAGCAAAAAACAACGTTATGAACATAACCGATGGCTTCCCAGGGGTCCTCCGGTTGAAGTATCCAATCATCAGCTACACCTAACACCTTAGAAGGATCCTTAAGATCATGCAGCGCCACGCCAAGCCGATATATTGCCCCATCCATGGTCTTAAAAACACCATGATAAATGTTTAGCCAGCCCTTACCCGTTTTGACGGGTGTGGCTCCCGGTCCCACCTTCATTTCATCCCAGTGGTAGACCATGGGTTTGATTATAATTTTGGAATCTCCCCAATGAATCAGATCCGGGGAGTAGGATATCCAGATAGACCAGGGAGATATTTCCGAGTGTGGGCGGTCCAGTCGAACATAACGGTTATTCACCTTTTCAGGAAAAAGGACCACATTGCGGCAGTCTGCCTGCGTAATAAGCGAAACGCGTTCAATGTGCATAAAGTCATTAGTTTTTGCCAGTACTACACGTACGCCATGTTTGGAGTATGCACTGTAGGTAATAAGGTATTCACCATCCATGGTACAGATACGGGGGTCTTCTACGCCATATTCCTCATAGGAAGCAAAGGGCTCCACATTTGCTGGAGTCATAAAGGGCTTTGGCCTGACTTTAAAACTTAGACCATCTTCGCTTTCTGCAAGGCCAATTACCGAACGGCCGTTGCGGCAGTGGGATCTAAATAACATGATATATTTACTATTATACTTTGCTACACCAGCATTGTGCACTGTCTCCACTGGATAAGGAACATCGTACTTAGTCAAGATGGGATTCTTCTCGTAACGTTTTATGATTGGTTCATTAATTTCTGCCATAATTGCCCTCCGAGCTTTTGATCCTCACTTTTTTTTCTGTCTGATAATCTTCTCATAAACTCCTACGTAATCTTGCACCATACGGTCTACGCTGAACCGCTCCTTAATCAATTTGCGGCATTGGAACCTGTCTATCTGCTTGACTTTGATAACTGCCTCAGCCATCTCATCCAAATTATGTACAAGAAAACCCGTGGTACCATTGTCAATGATTTCCGGCATACTGCCCCGGTCAAAAGCAATTACAGGTGTTCCGCAAGCCATGGCCTCCACTACAGAAAGCCCGAAAGGCTCGTTAAAGTTTATGGGATGTAAAAGGGCATATGCGCCACCTAAAAGTTTGTCGCGTTTTTTAGGACCAACGCTACCTACATAGATGATACTGTCGTCATCCAAATGGGGTTTAACTTGCAGATCAAAGTAGCCCTGATCCTGAATAATACCTGCTATAATTAACTTCATCCCAGTTCGTCTGGCAACTTCAATGCATTCCCTTGTGCCTTTATCAGGATGTATACGGCCAAAAAAAAGTAAATATTTTCCGTGATCAGGTCGAAAAGTGAACTGGTGCAGGTCGATGCCATGATGAATGGTAGCAATATATTCAAGTTCCGGACATTTATCCGCCTCACTAATGGCCACATAAAAAGTCTTCTTATTATACTTCTTATAAACCGGAAGGATTTTAGGAGATGAAAACCCGTGAATCGTAGTTACTGTTGGGGTTGTGGTCATACCGGTATAGGTCAATGGAAGATAATCAAAATGATTGTGAATAAGGTCAAACTGTTCTCCCCTCTCAAAGACCTCGGAAATATGTAAGCATTCCCATACTTTGGGCAGAATCTCCTTATCTTCCTCATACCCCTTAGGGCATACACCCACCAAACGTCCCCTGGTCTTTGAATCTGTGGTTGCAAACAAAGTCACATCAATACCGCGGCCCACCAGACCTTCAGTTAGCAGAGAGACAACATTTTCCCAGGGGCCGTATTGTCTGGGTGGAGTTCGCCAGGCTATGGGTGAAAGCATGGCAATTTTCATGATTTAGCCCCATATCCTCTCCCGGGATATTTATTGGTACTGGCCACCAGAGTTGTATCAGGATTTATCCGCAAATCGGTTACACAATCCCGGCTGTGCGCTGCAGTCAGATGAGAAATCGCCCTGCGATCCTTCATCCTTATCGGTAACAAGGTATCATAACCAAAACGGTTAGTTCCGGCACTAAAGACAGTATTGGGTTGGTAAGTAATACCTGTTGCCTGAATGGTGAAATTTGCCTTATGCCAAATAAAAAGTTCTTTAAATTTTATATTGCTCATTTCCTTTAGTTTTTGAGTTAGTATATAAGCCATTTTTAAAATACTAGTACCCTTCAGATTAAATTTATTCTTTTAGGTTTTGCTGCAATTTTTATCTTTATTAAATTAATACATTTTCGAATCAATGTTTGATTCTACTACATTGTACTACTACTTCCTTTGGTATATGTTATCCCAAATAAAAGCTAAAGTGGGTTTTATTAATATTCAGTACATTTTTTTAAATAAGCCAGGATATCATTTAAATTAGCTATAGCCAGTGCCACTACTGAATCGGCAGCGCCATAATAGACTAAAAGTTCATTTGTCTTTTCATCAATAACCGCACCGCAGGGAAAAATAACATCGTCTGTGTCACCCACTCTTTCATAACTCTCTTTTGGTCCCAAAACCCAATCACTGCTCCGACCGATTATTTCAAGGGTTTCTAAATCTAACAAAGCCATTCCCACTCGATAAATAGTACCGGAGGCTGTACCTCTTGCCCCATGGTAAATAATTAACCAGCCGTCTGGCGTCTCAATAGGCGGAGGGCCCAACCCTACTCTACTGCAGTCCCAGGCTCTATGCCTGGTGGGAATCAATACTCTATCTTTACCCCAGAAATCCAAATCCTTGGAGAAAGAAACCCAGATATCAGCTCTTCCTTCAACAAGAGGTCTGTTTATAAGGGCGTAGCAACCTTTAAAAGTTTTGGGGAAAAGAGATGCATCTTTATTGAAAGGCATTAATTTACGTCCCAGGCGCTGGAAATTTAAAAAATCTTTAGTTGCTATAAGAGAAATACCGGGGGGTTCTCCAGCCACTTTATCAAAGAAGGAGACACAGGCAATCATATATTCCTGCCGGTCCTCCAGCCAAACAATTCTGGGATCTTCCAATCCAAATATGGCTTCGCCTAATTCTGGCTCTGCAGTTAATGCTGGACCAGGATTTATGTGCCAATTTGTTTTTCCATCTTTACTTTTAGCAATAGTTAAATGGGAATACCCTTGTCTATCTTCGACTCGAACTAAAAGCAATATCTCATCATTAAATTTTATTGCTCCGGGATTAAAGACGGCTCCTGCATTATAGGGCCAGTTTTCCGGTGTTAAAATCGGATTTCCTTCATACCGCTTAAAATATTCTTGTAAATTTTCATTATCCATTTTATATGCTCTTTTTTCTTGTCTGTTGCTGCACTTAAGTTTTCTGATAATACTATTATAATTTACTGGTGTCTATTCTGCTATTGTTATTACAGTTTTTTCTTCTGCTCCTTCAATAATTATATTCTTACACCGGGGTGAACCCCATACTTTAATTTTAATTGAATTTAGTCCTTCTTATAAATTTATCTTTTAAAAAGAAAAGAAAAATACAGAAATGAAAATTTAAGGGACGAAATAATCTTTAGCCTGGGTATTGACTGCTGGCTCAGGAGACAGGAATTTATAAACCTAAACTGGGAAGATATAAACTTTAAAGAAAAATCCATTAGCATAAAAAATTCTAAGGGCGGAAAAAACAGGGTTTTCTTTTTTAACAGCAACCTGAGTAAGCTTTTATATTCATACAGGAAATCAAGTGGGAAATACATAAGCGCTCTAATCAGAGGAGCACATGGAAAAATCCTATATTGCTTTCCCCACTTCTGCTAATTTTTATAGAATAAGGAAATGCTCCTCCATTTTTTTAATCTTATCTGATATAAGCTCAGCTAGAAAGTAAAAGGCTACAAATGTAATAACCTCCCTATCTGTCTTTTTTCTGCTGTAATTACCAGTAACGGCTCATGTTCTATACAACCTTAATAACAAATTTTTCATTATTATTGTTACCAAGTGTATCCCTTTTAGATAATATATCTTTTGAGAATAGTTTTGAAAGGTTAGCGCCATTTACCAATCTAATATAACTTGCCTTATAAAACTTCCTTATATAATCAGAATATTTTTCCAGTTTTATAAGTTCTTTTAGTCTAGCGGTATCATATCTTTTTAATGCCACATATATATCTCTCGCAATACTTAAAGCAATTTATTCTTCCTTGGTTCTATCTAGAAGATCTCCTCTTGGCTCATATTTTTTTCTATTGCTAGTCCAAAGCAGCCCATATTTTCTTACTATTTCCATTATACTTTGCAAAGTGCACAGAATGGCTGCCCTGGTTTGCGAAATTTCGAACCAGTTTTTGGAGGAAATGATTAGCCTGGTTAATATTTTAAGAATTTAACAAGTCATCAATTCCGATAAACTTAATTTTTGAAGTATCTTCTTTTACTTCAAATTCTTCGATAATCTCCTTATCATGAATATCTTCATATAGCTCCAGAAGGGATCTTTTTATTAGATTTGAAGAATCGCAGTTAAAATATTTTTTTAGTGTCCTTAAAATTTTTTCTTCTTTAGAATTAAATCTGACTGATACTACCGCCATTTGTTATACACCTCTTCTCTTTTACCGATATAAATTATATAGTAATCATTATTTTTAATATAGAAAATTGCTCTGTACTTAACCTTTCTTAACCTGTAATAATCTCTATTATATTCACCCTTTATTTTTTTTATATCAAACAGTTTAAAATCGTTAGTCAAATCCAATGATAAAAATGCATTATGAAAAAGTTCAATTATTTTTCCTGGTATAAGTCCTTTTTTATAATTTTTCTGAACTGATTTTTCATAAAATATCATGTAAACAATGTATGACAAATATTTATTTTTGTCAAGAATTCGAATTGCTTTATTAATAATCTAAATGAAACGGTATCGTTGCTTCATAAATAAAATCTAAACAAAATTATGGGAAAATATCCCTGTATTGTAAAGAAAGAATATATTTCTTTGGATATAGGGGGAAATGGAGATGTTAGATATGAGGCAGAAAAAAGCATTAACAAAAGAGCTTAAAGCCAGATACAACAGGGCAACCAAAAAGAAGAAGACCATCATTCTTGATGAGTTCTGTGCTACAACCGGATACAACCGGTGCTATGCATCCTTCATACTTAAAATAAAAAAGGGGAAAGTTTTAGGATATGTAAGGACAGACGGTAATACAATTAAATTTGTGGCGGAAAAGAAAAAAAAGAGCAGAAAGAAGAAACTGTAAAAATAACCCTTACCCAAGAAATAAGCCAATTAAATCCCCTGCGTCTCAACATCCCGTTTCTGGTGGTATGGAATGTTCTTATTGTTAAATAGCACTACAATCCTTTGTCTTTAAAGGCCTTTACCCCAATAACCGTTTAAAAACGGTAAAAAAACGGCTTTTTAAGAAATTACATAAAATTTTTACACTCTTTGGAGGGCTTTAATTCCTGTCTTTTTACTTACCAAATACTCTAAAAGACCACCTTCCTTGCAAAGATGAAATTTAGTACTTGCAGGTGCGGTCTACCATGCTGTTTTATTTTCCATAAAACAAATCAATTTATTGAATTGATATCTTTACGTTTTACTACTCTGGACTTTAGAGTGCTATATCTTTGCAATACATTATTTTCCATATAACTTTCCTCATATTTAAATATGTCCCACAAAAGCGAAACTTTTTTAGCGAAAATATATTGTAATTTTTAAGTAATTATTTGCTTGATTTAATCCTGAAAACTTTTGTACCGCAAACTGAGCAGGTA
>CAYOLB010000332.1:0-3341 GCA_964404675.1 uncultured Atribacterota bacterium
TTAAACTTATCAAATCAGCCCATACTTTATACAAAGCCCAATATAATATTTTGTAGATCGCCCAATTCCGGAGGAATATACTTCTAAAAGAAATTAAAAACTATTTTAATATTTTCATACCTTCCAATTATCAGTAAGTATAGTTTTAAAAACAATCAAGTCTAATACAAGTAAGGCACCAGGAGTTACAATTTATTTTTTTGCAAAAGAAAGAGTGCAATATGTAGGAAAAGCAAAAGTTTATTGGATATTGATTAGTAGGCTGTTTAGGGATAATTTTATTAAAAACGGAGATGAAAATGTCTTATAAGAGATTATATGAAATTAGAAGCATGAAAGTTGATTTACCAAAAGAGCGTAGTCTGCAAATATTATTCTCACCACAGATAGATAAAGATTCAGAAAATTTTACGGCACTTATGTCTACCCTTGCCCCTCATTCAGGGCAAACAGGTCCCCATGATTGATAATCCTTTGCAAAAGAAATATAAGGAAATAATCAATCGTTCCTGGAATCCACTAAAAGCTGATGAAATACTAATTGATTTTTATAATAACCTAAAGATAGAAAGTAATGTTAAAAATTTAGATATAATTTTCAAGGACCTTACTAAAATTAACCTCAAACATCTAACTAGGATTAGAAACTTCGATATTCTCTGGTGGTCTTATCTGAAAGCTGAAAGGTTAAAGAGTATAAAAGGAATTTGCTGGACTTCGATTGGACAATAATGAATTATTCTTTCCAAGGTTGGGTTAAAAGTATATAATAATAGAAAATTACAAACCTACGGCATTATGATTTATTGCCGTAGTTTTGTTAAATTAAGGTAATAGAGAATGAAAGAAAAAACAAGAGAGGCAATAAAAGAAATTTTTTATATCAATAATGGATATATTAGAACAAAAGAGCTGAGTTCTAAAGGTATCAATAGAAAATATTTGAGAGATTTAATTGATGAAGGAGCAATTGAAAGGATTAAACAAGGGCTTTATAGATGGAAAGATGAAAAGTTTGATGTTGAAGAAGATTTGGTTAATGTATCAAAAATTGTACAACATGGTGTTTTTTGTCTAGCATCGGCTTTGTCTTTTTATAAATTAATAAGTTATACTCCTGGCGAATATATGGTAGCTGTTAAGAGAAATTACAATATAAAGTTGCCTGAATATCCTCCTGTAAAGCTGTATTATTTTTTAGAGAGATATTATATTGATGGAATTGAAGAGATAGATATATATGGGAATATAATTAAAATTTATAACATCGAAAAAACGATATGTGATTGTCTTAGATATAAAGGGAAAATCAGTAAAGACATTATTATTGAAAGTATAAAAGAATATACAAAAAAAAGAGAGAAAAACATTTCTAAGCTAATGGATTATGCTAATAAAGCAAACGTTAAAGATGATATTCAAAAATACTTAGAGGTACTTCTATGAGGGATGATATTAAAAATATAGATGTTTCGGTCAAGGCAAGGCTTAAAAATATAGCAAGAAATCAGGGCAAAACATTTAACCTAATTTTGCAATTATATATGCAGGAAAGGTTATTGTATCGTTTGAGTATTTCTAGGTATAATAAAAATTTTATCTTAAAGGGTGGATTATTATTGTTTTCAATGTCTGGTTTCAAAGGTAGACCAACAAGGGATATAGATTTTTTAGCTTTGAAAATATCCAATGATATGGAAAATATAAAAAAGGTATTTAAGGAAATATGCAGTATTGAATTTGAAGATGGTATTAAATTTGATTCTAATAATATTTCAGTTGAATTGATAATGAAGAGAGCAGATTATAGAGGAATACGATTAAGAATAATCGGGTATTTAGGTAAAGCCAAAGAAATGCTTTGGGTTGATGTTGGTTTTAACGATGTGGCCATACCAGGGATAATTAAAGCCAATTATCCTGTACTTTTAGAAATGGATTATCCCAGAGTCAATATTTATTCTTTGGAATTTGTGGTAGCAGAAAAATTTGAAGCCATGGTTTCCCTAGGAGAACTAAACAGCAGGATGAAAGATTTTTATGACATTTATATTTTACTTTCGGCGAAGAAATTAAATAAAGATATTTTAAAGGAAGCAATCAAAAGTACTTTTCAACAAAGAGGAACAGATATTAAAAAAGTAAATCAAGTTTTTAACAATGAATTCATCATTGATAATAATAGGATTAATCAATGGAAGTTATTTCTAAAAAAAATAGATCACCAAAATATCGAATTTGAATATATCATGAACACTATTAAAAAATTTATGTTACCTATTTGTAAGAATATTATAAGACAATAAAATTGTTACAAAAGTAACAAATGAAATTCCATTATTACTTCACTCTTAAATCGGGCAGACTATATAGAGCAGATTGGAATCGGAATAAATAGGATAAAAAATGCTATAAAAAATCACGGTAAAGGAGAAGTAAGTTTTAAGAAGAGGTCAATTTGAATAATTCAGAAACTAAAATTGGAATCATTTGTCCACTTGATGATGAATACAATGCCTGTAAAGCAATACTAGGATTGAAAAATGAATCAGAATTATCCGGACGAGTTGTTTCAGAAAGAAAAGAGGATGACGTAGAGATTTATGCGGTTAAGGCAGGAGTGGATAAAAATATTTGACATTGGCTTTTTAGAATGCTATTTTAAAATTAAATAGAATATAGTGTATCTTATCAAGAGTGGCTGAGGGACGGACCCTGTGAAGCCCGGCAACCTGTCATAGCACAGAGTATGATGTTGGTGCCAAGTTCCGCGGAATGATATTCAATTCCGAGAGATGAGAAAAATAATGAACCTCTTCGGACTTGAAGAGGTTTTTTTATTTTAAATTAAAAAAGAGGAGAAAAAGATGGCTAAAAGAACCTTGTTTACTTCAGAATCAGTAACCGAAGGGCATCCGGATAAGATTGCAGACCTGATTTCTGATGCAATATTAGATGATGTACTGAAACATGATCCTGCAGGCAGGGTTGGAGGGGAGGCTTTGGTCAGCGCAGATAATATCACTATATCCGGGCAAATTCAATCTGAATACAAACCGGATATAACCAAAATTGTTCGACAGGTTATCTGGGAAATTGGATATACCGAGGAACGTTATGGGCTAAATCCTAATTGCAGTATATCAATTTTTGTAAACGGCCAGTCAAAGGATATCGCTATGGGAATTGACCGCTGTCTGGAATCAAAGACTGGCGAAGATAATGGTTCAGATACCGGAGCAGGTGATCAGGGGATGATGTTTGGCTTTGCCTGTAATGAAACACCGGAATTGATGCCTTTGCCGATTATGCTGGCTCATAAGTTAACTCATCGGTTAGCA
>CAYOLB010000333.1:0-1775 GCA_964404675.1 uncultured Atribacterota bacterium
TGACGCAGTGCTGTTCACACACTTTGATGAATATAGCAATCTTTATTTAGATGTATTGGATAAGGCAGATTTGATTATCTGTATGTCGGGGCATGGAAAGTTAGAATTAATTGGCCGGGAAATACCAGCCAGTAAGATTAAAGTTTGTCCATACTGGGGCGTATCTATCAGTGATAAGAAAAAAGTAATAATAGGCACAAGCGGGAAAAATCAGGATAGGAAAAACAGAAAGGAATTAGAACGATTAAAGAAAGATTTAGATAGTAGTATTTTTGATTTTAGACAATCGGAGAACACTGATAATAAATTTTTTACCCATATAGATTACTATCTGCAAACTTCAATTGCCGAAGGCGGGAGCATGGATATATTAAATGCAATATATTCAAGAGAGCCGGTAGTATCAAGGGATATTGGATTTATTTATAATTTTAAAACCAGCTTGGATTTTATATATACAGATTACGGACAGTTGCTTGGATATTTTAAATCAATTGAAGAAAGCATAAAAGAAAAGGATAGATTCGCAGATACATTTAGATGGGATAATTTTAGAAACTGGCATAAAGAATTATTTAAAGAGGTTGTAAGTGGTTAAATTACATATAGGCTGCGAAAATAATCCAATAGAAGGTTACGATAATATTGACCTTTATTGTGGCCCGATAAAAATGTCAATGGAAAAATTAGGGTATGCGGATAATTCAGTAGATGAGATATTGTCAAATCACACCTTAGAGCATGCTGAACATCACAAGACACTTGCAGTTTTAAAGGAATGGCACAGGGTATTAAAGCCGGGCGGAAGATTGAAATTAAGCGTGCCCGATATGGAAAAACTTTTTAGGTTATGGTTAAGAGATGATATCGATTCATACCGGTATAGGGGAATATGGGGAAGGCAGTTAAGAAAGGGAGACTACCATTTTACTGGTTTTACAAGGTCAAAAATAAAGAATTATTTATTAAAAGCAGGATTTAAAAATATTAAGTTTACTGATTATAATGATAGACCTACTCCGACAATTAAATTAGAAGCTATAAAATAAATTTTAAATAAAACTTAATATAAATTTAGCACTCTTTATGGGTGCTTTTTTATTGGAGGTAAAAATGAAAGAAAAAATTGAAGTAAGGTCATTTCCAATAGAGTTTAGGGCTGAGGGGGAAGACCCAAAACTTATAGGCCACGCCGCCTTATTTGACGAGTTAAGTGATGATTTGGGCGGTTTTAGAGAGAAAATCAGAAAGGGGGCTTTTGCTAATTCAATTCAGACTGATGATATTAGGGCTCTTTTTAACCATGATTCTAATTATGTTTTGGGGCGTAACACTAAAGGAACCTTAAAACTTAAAGAAGATGAGAGAGGGCTTGCAATTGAAATAGACCCTCCCGGGACACAGTTTGCAAAAGACTTAATGGTGCTTATAGAACGGGGAGATATTAATCAGATGTCTTTTGGTTTTATAACAAAAGTTGATGAGTGGGATAGTTCAGATGAAAACAATGTTATAAGAACTCTGGTAGAAGTCCAATTATGGGACGTAAGCCCCGTAACTTATCCCGCATATCCCAAAACAGAAATAGGGGTAAACGCAAAAGATATATTTAATGAATTTCAAACCAAGCAAAAGCAGGAGCTGGAGCTTGTTGAAAGTAAGAAGGCCGAAGAAGTCCAGGCGCAGGAGCGTAAGGAAGCTTTAAGGCAGGTAAAACTCGATGTAGTAAAACTAAGAATTTACGAAAAATTACTAGCGAAAGGAAAATAAGATGA